>NZ_SDXQ01000031.1:0-276248 GCF_006964045.1 Arthrobacter sp. TS-15
GTGTTTTCGCGGGGGGCTCTGCGGCGGTTGATGACTGCCAAGGCCGGGGTCTTGCGTGATGGTGCTCTGATTCGTGAGGCCGGTGTGGCGTTGGCTGCCTGGGCAGAGGATGTGCTTCCACTGAATGTTCCTGAGTCTTTGGATGTTCGGGAGCATGAGGATTCCAACCTCTTGTTGGCGGCGCAGTTGCTGGTGCATGCTGCCCGGGAACGGCGTGAGTCCTTGGGGGCTCATTACCGCAGCGACAGCTGGGAGGACCCCGGAGTCGTCGAAGATATTGACAAGCGTTACACCATGAGCCGGAAAGTGAGCCTCGTCCATGACTAACCTGACCCTCCCCGCTGCCCCCGTCCGGGACATCCTGGAACGGGCGTTCGCGGAGGACGCGCCCAGCGGCGACATCACCTCGCAACTACTGATCCCCGCCGACGCCCGGGCAACTGCAGTGTTGAATGCGCGAGTCCCCGGGGTCTTCAGCGGCGGTCCCGTTTTCCGTGATGCCATGAAGCTCGTGGACCCGGACACGGACGTGGAATTGCTCCTCGCCGACGGTGAAGCCTTCGACGCCGGAACACACCTCGCGCGGGTCAGCGGCAGCGCCCGCTCGGTGCTCCTCGCCGAAAGGGTGGGCCTGAACCTGGTGCAGCGGATGAGCGCCATAGCCACCAAAACGGCGGAATTCGTGCGGCTTGTGGAAGGGACGCGCGCCCGGATCACGGACACCCGCAAGACCACCCCCGGACTTCGTGTGCTGGAGCGCTATGCGGTGCGCTGTGGTGGGGGAGCCAACCACCGCTACAGCCTCTCCGACGCCGTGCTGGCCAAGGACAACCACCTGGCCGTCATGACCGGAGGCGACTCCAGCAAACTGACCGAGCTGCTGATTGCAGCCAAGGCCCAGCTTGGCCACACCACCCACTTCGAGGTGGAAGTGGACCGGGCCGAGCAGATTGAACCCGTGTTGGCTGCCGGTGTGGACACCATCATGCTGGACAACTTCTCCATCGAACAGCTCCGTGCCGGGGTCAAACAGGTGGACGGACGGGCCATCGTGGAAGCCAGCGGCAATGTGAACATCAATACCGTCACCGAGATCGCTTCCGCCGGCGTGGACGTTATTTCCATTGGTGGCCTGACCCACAGCGTGAGCGCCCTCGACCTGGGGCTGGACGTCGTTCTAGAGACAGCCTGACCATCCCATGATCTTCCTTGACGCCGCAGCCACCACTCCGGTTCGCCGTGAGGCCCTTGAAGCCATGTGGCCTTACCTGAGCGGCGAGTTCGGCAACCCCTCCAGCCACCACAGCCTGGGCGAAACGGCAGCGGGTGCGCTTGCCGGAGCCCGTTCCGGCGTCGCGAAGGTCCTGAACTGCCGTGCCGGCGAGGTGACCTTCACTTCCGGCGGCACGGAAGCGGACAACCTTGCCGTCAAAGGCATAGCGTTGGCGCGGAAGGCGGCTGATCCGTCGCTGAACCGTGTGGTGATCAGTGCCATCGAACATCCCGCAGTGGAAGAATCAGCCCGTTACCTGGAACGGGTGCATGGATTCACCGTGGATGTGCTCCCCGTGGACGGGAAAGGTCTGGTCTCCATTGATGGCTTAAGGTCGGTCATAGGCCCCCACACCGCTCTGGTGAGTGTCATGTACGCGAACAATGAGGTCGGAACCGTCCAGCCCATTGCAGCCTTGGCCGCAGTGGCCCGGGAACACGGAGTGCCGTTCCACACGGACGCAGTGCAAGCCGCTGGGTGGTTGCCGGTGGACGTGAAAGCGCTCGGTGTGGACGCGTTGAGTATTTCCGGACATAAACTTGGTGCGCCCAAGGGATCCGGTGTCCTGTTCACCAAGGGGCGGCTTCGGGTGGAGCCCCTGGTGCACGGTGGCGGCCAAGAGAAGGCAAAGCGCTCGGGCACAGAGAACGTGGCAGGGGCTGTTGCGTTGTCCACGGCGCTCAAGCTCTCCCACGCTGAGCAGCCCCATCAAGCAGCGCGCGTTTCGGATCTCAGGGATCAGTTCATCCAGCGGATCCTCGCCACCGTACCTCACGCCCTGCTTACAGGACACCCCATCCAACGCCTGCCCTCCGTAGCTTCTTTCTGCTTCCCCGGAACCAGCGGCGAGTCTGTGCTGCTTGAGCTGGAGCGGCTCGGCGTGGTGTGTTCCAGTGGATCGGCCTGCGCGGCGGGATCCGACGCACCCTCGCCGGTGCTCCTGGCCTTGGGTATCGCCCCTGAAACGGCCCAGACGGCGGTGCGTTTCAGCTTCACCTCAACTGTCACCGACGCCGAACTGGAACAGGCAGCCGCTGCCGTGGAAACCGCCGTCGGACGCGTCCGGAACCTGGCTGTCCCGCAAGAAAAGCAGTAATTACTACCTGGGTGATTACACGTGCCGCGCGCGCCTGAAAATCCAATGCCGCAGCAGGGTAAACCGGACCGCCGTGGCCACGAAACCGGACAACGTGGTGGTCCACAACTCTTCGGTGACCGTGGCTTCGGGCCGAAGAAGATGCAAAACACCCAGGCTCCCGCCGGTGATGATCAGCGCGATGCCAATCACTATCACCCCACTGAGGTGGTCTTGCGCACGTTTCCTGCGGCCGGTGATTTTGAACGTCAACCGTCGATTCAGGGCCGTGTTCATCAACGACGTCAGAACAAGGGCAACGGCGTTGGCCAGCTGGGGATCGATCCACGGACGCAGCACAGCGTAAATGGCCAGCGAACTCGCCGTGCACACCACTCCGACTCCGGTGAAGCGGATTAATTGCCGAACAACCGGGTACTTCAGGACGCCGCGATGCCGTTTGCGTTGACGCGGGGGCTTTTGAGAGGGAGACGGGCGTAGCTCAGTGGCCTCCGCAGCTATCTCCATGGGGTTAAGCCTGACACACTATGCGGGCTGCTGTTCCCAGGAAGCGCCGGTGACGGGGTTGTGAAGCTCGCCGATTCCTTCCACGCGGCACACCACGGTGTCTCCCGGTTGGATTCGTGCGCACTCCGCGGGGAACCCTGTGAGCACAAGGTCGCCGGGCTGGAGCGTTATGAATGAGCTCAGATAGACCATGATTTCGTCCACTTTCCAGCCCAGGTCCGCTGAACTCGCAGTCTGCAGCTCCTTGCCGTTATGCACAATCCCGATCTCCAGGTTTGAGTCATCCAGGCTGGTGACTATCCACGGACCTGCGGGAGTGAAGGTGTCCTGGCTTTTGGCGCTGATCCAGAGTTCGTCGGACTTCTGGAGGTCGCGGGCGGAGACGTCGTTACCGATGGTGTATCCGAGAATTGCCGACCTCGCTGTTTCCAAGGTCAGGCCTCGGGAGGCACGGCCGACGACGACCGTCAGTTCAGCCTCCGGGTCCACGTAACCAACGGTGGAGCTCAACTGAATTGCTTCGCCCGGTCCGATCACGCTTGATGCTGCTTTGTGGAAGGCCTGTGGCGGCAGGTCCCGGCCAGGCTGCCCGGTGTTGTGCGCCATGCCGAAGACGTTTGCAGGTACCGAGGGGGCCAAAAAAGTGAACGCATCCTGGCTGACCACCGCCCCGGGTTCCCACCCGTTTCTGGCCGGGCTGCTGGCATTGGCCCTCGACGTCGGGAAGGGGGACTCCACCACAGTCCACTGTGTGCCTTCCGCCGAGTCGAAATCCCGGGCGTCGTTGGCCACAAAGAACTGCTCGTCAGGAGACTGGCGGGCCAAAGTTTGATCGGTGTCAGTTGCGATCGGGACGGGCCGGACTCGGGCGATGCGACGGGAAAAAGGCGAAGTCATGATGACATCCTACGTCCTTCCTGGCCGGTGGGTTGCGTTGTGGGGCCCGCTCTGCACACTCTGGCCCTCCCTTAGCGCGCAGAGCGGGCCTCACAACGCATCAGGTGAGGGGCGCGGATCCGAATGCCACGCTGAAGCGGTCACACCACAGCACCACGGATGTCAGCCCCGTGATGTCCGTTCCTGGCGGAAGTAGGTAGTTGTGATTGCCGTGCGTGGCTTTGACCGCACCGAGATCCACGTATCGGCCGGACCGGTATTTGAACCAGTCGCCGCCGGCCGGCAGGCTGCTCAACCATACTTTGACGTCCGGGCCGTCGCTGCTGGCCAGGTCCTCGAGCCGCAGCAGATGGCTGCCATCGGCAAGTCTCACCAACCGGGCAGTGCCTGTGGTCTCATGCTCTTGGGATTGGAAAGTGCCCGAGCCAAGAACCACCGGTGCCTCGGGAGTTGCGGGTGGGGGCGTTACCGGAGCCTGTGCGCTCGCGGGAGCGGGAGCCTGTGCGCTCGCGGGAGCGGGCGCGGCAGGCAGGGCATCGTAGACGCTGCTGCTGGTGAAGATGCGCCACGGCTGGAACAGGGCGGCCCCCACAACCACTACGGAAAGGACCACCACCCCTGCCACAACCGCAAGGATCCTGTTGGCCCGGATCATGCGCTGCAGTCTGTTCATGCTTCAAAGTTAGGCTTCGCGGCAGGGCTTTGGGGGTTCTTTTGCTTACAGGACGGTGACGCCTTCTTCCAGTGCCGTGGAAGGAACTCCTGTGCAGGAGGAAGCGCCGTGCAGGATGAACACAGGACCCGGGCTTAGAATCCGTTCCATGCGTCTGGCGATTATCGGGTTGGTCCTCCTTGTGGCTGGTGGGGTCACAGTGGTTACGGGTGTCCTGCCCTGGCAGGAGGTGGCAGTCCTTGTAGACCGGGTGGCACCCATCCTGGGTTTTGTCATTGCCATGACGGTGGTTACGGAACTTGTCAGTGAGGCCGGCGCCTTCCAGTGGATTGCCCGCCATGTGCGGGGGTGGGGGCGTGGACGCAGTGTCATGCTGTGGTTGCTGCTGGCGTTGTTTGCCACACTCAGTACCGTTTTCCTGTCACTGGATACGACGGCGGTGCTGCTCACCCCGGTGGTGGTCACCGTAGCCCGCCAAGCGGGCCTCCCCGTTCTGCCCTTCGCCCTGACCACGGTTTGGCTGGCCAACACTGCCAGCTTGTTGCTTCCCATCTCCAACCTGACCAACCTTTTGGCGCAGCACAATCTCGGTGGCATCAGCCCGGCACAGTTCGCGCAACTGATGTGGGCGCCCTCGCTCGCGGCAATTGTGGTGCCCTTGGCATTTGTTGCTGTGGTTTTCCGGCGGGAGCTTCGCAAAACCTACGCGCTCGATTCCGCCCGTCCGGCCCCGACCACCTCATCCACGGCAGCGCCGGACAAAGTCCTGCTCCTGGTCAGTGCGATCGTCCTGGTGTTGCTGTTGCCGGCGTTGGTATCCGGAGTCGCCATTTGGATTCCCGCCGCGTTGGCTGCCGCGATACTCGCCGTGACCTTCGCCGTCCGCCGACCCAAGGTGTTCAAGGTGGCCTTGATCCCGTGGTCCCTGCTGCTCTTTACCTGCGGCCTCTTCCTTGTAGTGGAAGCAACGCAATATCTTGGCGCATCAGTACTGCTTGGCCAGGTGGCAGGGCAGGGGAACGGGTTCCTTGAGCTGCTGAGGCTGGCCATGACAGGCGCCCTTGGCTCAAATGTCGTCAACAACCTGCCGGCTTACCTTCTGGCCGAGCCACTGGCCGGAACTCCTACCAGGATGGCTGCGCTGTTGGTGGGGGTGAACGCGGGACCCCTGATCACTCCGTGGGCCTCTTTGGCCACCTTGCTATGGCACGAACGCTTGGTGCGGATGAATGTACTGATCAAGTGGCGGGGGTACGCGGTTTTCGGCCTGATGGTGGCGCCGCTGACAATAGTGGCGGCCATTGCGGCCCTCGCAGTTCTCGGCCCCGGAGGGGTGTTTGGTTAGCCGAGATACTGTTCGCCCACTGGGACCTCGGCAGCCAGGCGGTTTGCTGGTCCCGCCAGCGGACAAGCCCAGGCCTCGTTGTAGGCGCAAGATGGGTTGTACGCGAAGTTGAAGTCCAGGACAAACTCTTGGTCTGCGCCGGATCCCCGCGTCCCATGGAACGAACCCTTGACCGTGTCCACCAAGTACCGTCCGGCGCCGTAGCTTCCGCCGTCCTTGCCTGCAGTGGCGTCGCGGAACGGCACGAAGATCCCGCCCCCGTAGCTCCTGAGCTTCCAGGCCGCCAACGAGCCCAGCCCGGGGAGGTCGAAAGTGCCGATTCGGACGAATGGCACCAACCCGTCAGTCCCCGTCTCAACGTTCATTTCCTGGCCGGCTCCCTCGGGTGACAAGGCGGCGTACCTCCGGAAGGAGGGGTCATAGTCGGCGGTTGGCAGTCCGGAGAAGGAAGCCTTCATATCGGCGGTGAGCGCTGAAGCCGGATGCGTAGCGAACATCAGGTCCCGTTCCTGCCGCCAAAACACGTGGGCGTCGAACGGGTTGGTGGCCGCGAGCTGGCGCACTTTGTCGTAGAGGGCGAACGTCCGCAGGCGCCAATCAGCAATATCAATAGCTGACATGGCGGGAATGTCGTCTTCGAAATAGTCCTTCTGGTCAGGAGCCATACACTCAGCCTAGTCCTGTGCGTGTCGCAGGACTGCCGCCGATAGGCTGTGGGCATGAAGGGCATCCTGAACCTGCGCTGCAATCCGATGCGGCTTGCCGTGTTTGCCGTGGCGGTCACAGTCCTCGCCGGCACAGCATCCTGCTCCGCCGAGAACAAGGGCCCGCAAGTCAACTCCACTACCGGCTCCCAACCAAATAGTTCGGAATCGGGAACGGCAACACAGGGCAGCACGACGCCGGCGACAGGCACCGGCGAAACTCCAAGCACCGGCGGGAGTACTTCGGCCAGCCCCGGGTCAAGCCCGGTGGCGACGGCGGTGTCCTGGAAGACGTACACGGACTCCGCCAAAACCGTCAGCTTCGAGTTACCTCAGGAGTGGATAGCCCAGTCGGTAACGCCGGAGGCGGGATCGTTGGCCAACGCTGTGAAGGTGGAGGTCAAGGATGCCGAGGGGCGGTACATAGCCACGCTACACACCGGGTTGCCTACGACGCCGCCTGCTGCCTGCCCGGCCGGTCAGGCACGCCCCTATGTGGTGATCAGCAGTGTGCCATTGGACATTCCCCACTCGGATGGCCAGGACACCATTGATCCGCGAGTAGTCTTCCGCGTGGTTCAGGGCTACAAGTTCTTCGGCTCTTACGGCATCACCAATATGGTGGCGGGAGTGGACGGACAGGCCTGCGAACTGAGGAACCGGGTTCAGGGCCCAGCCGGCAAGGGCGACATCACCTTTGGGGATGTCCCGGTCATCCATGCCTTTGCCGCTGATGAGAAGGTGGCACCGGCCAAGGCTTTCGATACCTTGGACCTGGCTGCAAAGTATGCGGTCCACGGTTCTGAATTCGCCAATGTCCAGCGGATGCTACTGTCGCTGAAGGTTAATCTGTAGCTCTGCGATTGGCTGATTCACATACATGGCGGCAATGGGGGCTGTCCGCCGCAACCCACCCCGGAGATCAATGGAACGCAATGTTGCTGCCTCACTCGTGTTCAAGACTGCAGCCAACACCAAGGTGGCCATGGCCATAGCCGTGGCCAATAATCGTGGTTACCGCTCTGTGAACGAAAACCTGTCCATCACCAGTGGTGGTGCCGAGGTTCCCTTTGCTGAACTCAGCGATCACCACGGCGGCCGCTTTCACTACCTGGAATTCAGCGAGCCGAGCGAGGTGACTGTGGACTACCGGGCAACGGTTCACGGCTTCGGGGAGCCGGACACATCCAGTCCGATG
Source organism: Arthrobacter sp. TS-15 (assembly GCF_006964045.1). Classification (NCBI taxonomy): domain Bacteria; kingdom Bacillati; phylum Actinomycetota; class Actinomycetes; order Micrococcales; family Micrococcaceae; genus Arthrobacter; species Arthrobacter sp. TS-15. Next base: position 7,694 of record NZ_SDXQ01000031.1, read on the forward strand.
GAACTCATCAGGTACGTCAGGCCCAGCCGGTATGCGGAGTCGGACAGGCTGCTGCCTACCTCCTATGCCGAGTTTGGAAGCCTGCACGGTGCCGAGCTGCTCCATGCCGTCCGCAATTGGGTCAACGGGGAACTGCGTTACGTCAGTGGGTCCTCGCGGGGGACAGACGGCGCCGTGGAAACCCTGCTGCACCGCAAAGGTGTGTGCCGCGACTTCGCACACCTTGCCATTGCCCTCCTGCGGTCCAAGGATGTTCCCGCGCGGTTGGCGGCGGTGTACGCCCCCGGGCTAAGTCCTATGGATTTCCATGCTGTTGCGGAGGCGCACATCGACGGCGCCTGGCACATCATTGATCCCACTGGTCTCGCGCCCCGCGAATCCATGCTTCGCATCACCGCAGGCCGGGACTCCTCGGATACGGCCTTCCTGTCCACCGTGGGCGGCAGCCTGACCCTCAAAACGCTCAAGGTCAGCGCATCGGTCAACGGGGAGCTCCCGGTGGAGGACCCCCGGGAGCTCATCAGCTTGCGCTAGTGTCCGGCCACCGAGGCGCGGAGTTTCTCCGTGAGCCGCAGAAGCTCCTGCTGCTCCTCGGCCGTGAGCGCGGGCGCCACCAAGTTGGCGATGTCGCGGACATGTTCGCGGCCGATGGTCTTTTGGAGCTCGCTTCCGGCCTCGGTGAGTGAGAGCAGGACTCCGCGGCCGTCGTCGGGCGCTATGGTCCGCTCCACCAGGCCGCGCTTCTCCAGGCGGTCCACCAAGCGGCTTAAGCTGGACTGGCTGAGCAGGACCTTGTCATTGATCTCATTCAGGCGCAGCTGGCCCGAAGGGCAGCGGGAAAGCGTGAACAGGACGTCGTACTCCTTGACAGGAAGTGCTTTGAACGCCGGCCCGGACTGAAGCTTCCGCATCACCGCCACCTGGGAGCGGAACAACGACTCCCAGGTTTCGGCGGCGAGGCGCACGGCGGAGGATGCCGAAGGGCTGGACATCAGGCGTCCTGCCCCGCAGCACCAGCACCAGCAGTAGCGGACGCGCTGACCTTGGCCTCCAACGCGGCGGCAACCCGTGAGGCGTGCGTGGGTGCGTCCGGCACGTTCGCAGGCTTCATGGCGGCGTACTCCTTTCGAAGAACCGGCAACACCTCTTCGCCGAAGAGATCCAACTGCTCCAGGACGGTCTTCAGGGGCAGTCCGGCGTGGTCGATCAGGAACAACTGGCGCTGGTAGTCGCCGAAGGCCTCGCGGAAGGTCAGCGTCTTCTCGATGACTTCCTGCGGGCTGCCCACGGTGAGGGGAGTCTGCGAGGTGAAGTCCTCCAGGGACGGTCCGTGCCCGTAGACGGGTGCGTTGTCGAAGTATGGCCGGAATTCCTTCACGGCGTCCTGCGAGTTCTTCCTCATGAAGAACTGTCCGCCCAAGCCAACGATTGCCTGCTCCGGAGTTCCGTGGCCGTAGTGTGCGTAGCGCTCACGGTACAGGCCGATCAGCTGCTGGTAGTGCTCCTTAGGCCAGAAGATGTTGTTGGCGAAGAAACCGTCGCCGTAGTAGGCGGCCACTTCAGCGATCTGAGGCGTGCGGATGGAACCGTGCCACACGAAGGGGGCGACGTCGTCGAGCGGACGCGGCGTGGAGGTGAAGTTCTGCAGGGGTGTGCGGAACTTGCCGGACCAGTTGACGGTGTCCTCGTCCCACAGCTTGCGGAGCAGGCTGTAGTTCTCGATAGCCAGCTCGATGCCGTCCTGGATGTTCTTTCCGAACCAGGGGTACACCGGAGCTGTGTTGCCACGACCGAGCACCAGGTCCACGCGGCCATCAGAGAGGTGCTGGAGCATGGCGAAGTCTTCGGCGATCTTGACCGGATCATTGGTGGTGATCAGGGTGGTTGCCGTGGACAACGTGATGCGCTCGGTCTGGGCTGCGATGTAGGCCAGGGTGGTGGTGGGGGAGGAGGAGAAGAAGGGCCGGTTGTGGTGCTCGCCCAGGGCGTACACATCCATGCCGATTTCTTCGACCTTTTTGGCGATGGCAACGGAGGCCTTGATGCGCTCGTTTTCCGTGGGCGTGCGGCCCGTGGTGGGGTCAGTGGTGATGTCGCTGACGCTGAATACGCCGATCTGCATGATGTGCCTTTCTCCCTGCCCGAAGTCCCGGGCTCTGTAAACAGTGTACCTCAAACTAGATGCATTTGCATGTATCGATACCTGTAACAGGACAGGCCCGGGAATTGTTCCCGGGCCTGTCCACTACCAGTGCTTCTGTTGGGGGAGCCCGCTATTCTGCGGGATTATGGGCCGCACGGCGGCCAGTGACGCGTGGAATCATGCCCGTGGTCCAGTCCTGGAAATCTCCCGATGCGGAGCCGCCGTTCCCACCGGGTCCGTCGCCGGGAGCAGCCGTGGGCTTGTCCTGCAAAGCCTTCAGCAGGTCCTTCTTTTCCCGGCGCCCCTCCACGAGTTTGTAGAGCACCGGAACCAGGACCAACGTCAGGGCCGTGGACGAAACCAAGCCACCGATCACCACGATTGCCAGGGGTTGGGAAATGAAGCCGCCGCCACCAGTAAGGCCTAAAGCCATGGGAGTCAGGGCGAACACCGTCGCCAAGGCGGTCATGAGGATGGGCCGCAGGCGCCGGCGCGCACCGTGTGTGATGGCATCGGCAACGTTCATGCCCGGAGAGCCGTCATGTGGCTTGCGATATTGGTTAATCAGGTCGATCAACACAATGGCGTTGGTCACCACGATGCCCACCAGCATCAGCATGCCGATCAGTGACGGCAGCCCCAAGGGAACGCCGGTGATCAACAGCAGTCCCACGGCGCCGGTCGCGGCGAACGGTACAGAAACCAACAGGATGAGCGGCTGGATGAGGGACTTGAAGGCGGCCACCATGATCACGTAGACGATGGCAATTGCCGCCAGCAGGGCCAAGCCAAGCTGCCGGAAAGACTCCGCCTGCTGCGTTGTGGCACCACCAATGGTGGCGGTGACCCCCGCAGGCAAGTCCACAGCCGCCAGCCGCTCCTGCACCGCTGCGCTGACACTGCCCAGGTTGGATCCGGACGGCGTCACGGTCACTTTGGCGGTTCGCTGCCCGTTGCTGCTGGTGATGGACACCGGGGTGTCAACCTGCTCGACGGCGGCAATCGTCTCCAGTGCCACGCCGCCACGGGCTGTGGGAAGCTGGAGTGCCCGAACTGCGGCAATGCTGGTAAAGCGCGTGCCCTCACCGATCTGCACAGGGTAGTCGTTGGTCTCGATCCGAACGGTACCGGCCGGAATGGGGCTGACCGTGGAGGCCAGGAAGGCTCCTACTTGTTCTTCCGTCAGGCCTGCCGCCACGGCCTTGGCCCGGTCAACACGGACCTGGACCACCGACTGCTTGGAAGCAAGGTTCGTGGCGACCTCCGAGCTCCCAGGAACGCCTTCCATAGCCTTGATCATGGCATCACTTGCTGTCTGCAGGTCAGCGGAATTAGCGGCCCTGATGGTGATATCCACCGTTGAGGATGTCCCGAATCCGCCCTGCTGCGATCCCACCGTCACCTTCCCGGGGGCCCCTGCCAGCTTGGCGCGAACCTCATCCTGGAGTTTGGTTTGGTTCACTTTCTCGTCAGTGACAATGGTGAATGTCGAGTTGGAGGAACCAGTGGAAGTGAGTGCAGCGAAGCCGGTCTGGGCGTTTCCGGAAGTGACCTGCACGTCCTTGATGCCCGCAATGCCCTTGAGGGACTCCTCAATCTTGGAGGCTTCATCGCTGGTGGCCTGCAGGCTGGTGCCCGCTGGAAGGACTTGGCGCACAGTCATGCTGTTCTCGCCGGAGCGGCCCAATAGATCGGTAGACAGAAGGGGCGAGACGGCGATGGTGGCCACCAGAATCAGTGCTGCTGCCGACAAGGTGATAACCGGATGCTTTTGCGTCTTGGCGAGAAGAGGAAGGTAGCCTCGCTGGAGGCGACTGCGCTCCTCGGCCTCTTGGGCTTTCCGGGCGGCTTCCTTGGCGGATGCCTGTGCCTCAGCGCCTCTTCCGGGCGAGGAAAGGAACCAGTAGGCCAGGACCGGAACGATTGTCAGGGAAACCAGCAGTGATGACAACAACGCAATGGTTACGGTCAGGGCAAAGGGCCGAAACAGCTCACCGGCGAGGTCACCGACGAAAGCGATGGGCAGGAATACGGCCACGGTGGTCAAGGTGGAAGCCGTGATGGCCCCGGCCACTTCCCGGATGGACGTCAGGATGGCTGTCAGCTTGTGTTCGCCGTAGCTCAAATGCCGCTTGATGTTCTCGATCACCACGATGGAATCGTCAACCACCCGCCCGATCGCAATGGTGAGGGCGCCCAAAGTAAGGATATTCAACGAGTATCCCGTGGCGGAGATGCCAATGAAGGTAATCAGCAGGGACAGCGGGATGGAGACGGCCGTGACCAACGTTGAGCGTACGGACATCAGGAAGACCAGGATGACAGCTACGGCGAAGCCAAGGCCAAGGAGCCCTTCGGTGGTGAGGTCCTTGATGGACTTTTCAATGAAAGGAGCTTGGTCGAAGACCGGCGTGAAAGTCGCGTTGTTGCCGAGTTCCTCTTCCATAGGGCCGACGGCGTCCCTCACGGCGTGCGAAATCGCCACCGTATCGCCTTCCGGCTTCTTGGTGACGGACAGGGCCAATGTGGGCTTGCCGTTGGTGCGGGTGATGGACGTGGCGGCGTCGTCCTCGATGCTGACATCGGCAACAGCCCCAATGGTTGCAGCCGTTTTTGCGCCGGCCAAAGGGAGTCCCTTGATGATGTCCAGGGAATCCACCGGGCTGCCGAGCTGGAGGGAAAGGGTCTTGCCCTGGTCCTCAATGGTGCCCACGGGGATTAACGTGCCGTTGTTCTTGAGCGCATTGCTGATGGACTGGACAGAGGCCCCTGTAGTTGCCAGATCAGCGGGGCGGGGCTGGATCAGGATGTGCTGGCTGGAGCCGCCGGTCACGTCGGCGCCACGGACGCCGTCGATCTTCTGCAGGCGGGGAACGCTGAGCCGAAGGAGGTCGGCGTTGAGTTCGCTCAGCGGCTTGTCCGACGACACCGCCAAGTAGACAATCGGGAAGTCGCTGATGTTACCGGCGATGGACTGGGGCTCGACGTCGGCCGGCAGCACCCGCTTGGCATTGGAAATCGCCCGGTCAATCTGGTTCCGCGCCCGGTCCAGGTTGGAGCCGTACGTGAACACCATAGTGATCTGTGAAACGCCGTTGCGGGACGTCGATGTGGTGGATTCAAGCCCCTCCACGCTGTTCAAAGCTGTTTCCAGGGGCTGGCTCAACTGCTTGTCCACAACCTCCGGGGAAGCGCCCGGCATGGAGGTCACCACGGTGATCTGCGGGAACTCGATGGACGGAATGAGTTCCTGCTTGAGCGACCCCATGGTGATCACGCCGAACACCGCCGCAAAGACGGTGATCAGCGCGATCAGGGCCCGGTTTCCCAGGGACAGTTTGGCCAAGCGGAACATTGCATTGACTCCTGCGGTCTACGTAACGATTCGGCTGAGGGAACCGGCCGCAGCCCCGGGTGTGGCCTAGCTTTGGATGGCGTTAGCCACTTCCAATTGCAGGGACCTTGCAGTGCTTGCTTCCAGTTCGGCCGCCAGGTCCGCATTCTCGTTGAGCTTGACGCCGTAGCCCGGCATCATGTCCTTGAGTTTGGACTGCCAACCCTTGAAGTTCTTGGGGAAGGACTTCTGTAGCAGTTCGATCATGATGGGCACGGCGGTGGACGCGCCCGGAGAAGCGCCCAGCAGTGCGCCGATCGAACCATCGCGGGAAGCGATTACTTCGGTGCCGAACTGCAGGACGCCACCCTTCTGTGGGTGCTTCTTGATGATTTGTACACGCTGACCGGCGGTGATCAGTTCCCAATTGCCGCCGGATGCTTCAGGGTAGTACTCGCGCAGGGCCTCAACCTTGGCCTCGTGCCGCTTGGCAACTTCCTTGATGAGGTAGGCGGTGAGGTCCATGTTGTCCTTGGCCACGGCCAGCATGGGAATGATGTTTCCCGGGCGGATGGACAGCGGAAGGTCCAGGTAGCTGGAGGTCTTCAGGAAGTTGGTGGAGAACCCGGCGTACGGGCCGAAGAGGAGGGAGCGTTTTCCGTCCACATAGCGGGTGTCCAGGTGCGGGACGGACATTGGCGGCGCGCCGACCGAAGCCTGGCCGTAGACCTTTGCACTGTGCTGGGAAGTCACGGCGTCGTCGGTGCAGCGGAAGAATTGGCCGGAGACGGGGAAGCCGCCGTAGCCTTTGCTTTCAGGGATGCCGGATGCCTGAAGCAGGTGGAGTGCACCGCCGCCGGCTCCTACGAAGACGAACTTGGCATGGATGCGGCCGTGTTCGCCTGACTTGGGGTGCTTGATGGACAGGTCCCATCCACCGCCTGCTGCGCGGTGGATGTTGGTGACGTCGTGGCCATAATTGACCTCGGCGCCGCTGCTCTGCAGGTAGCCCGTCAGCTCGCGGGTCAAGGCGCCGAAGTCGACGTCGGTGCCTTCAGCTGCGCGGGTTGCGGCCACGCGCTGCTTGCGGTCGCGGCCCTTGACGATCAACGGTGCCCATTTGGCGATCTGGTCCTGGTCCTCGGTGTACTCCATGCTGCGGAACAGCGTGTTGGGTTTCAGGGCCTGGTACCGCGTTTTGAGGAAGTTCGCGTGGTTATCGCCGATGACGAAGCTCATGTGCGGAACTGTGTTGATGAAGCCTTTGGGAGACCCGATCACTTTGCTGTCCACAAGATGGGACCAGAACTGGCGGGACAGCTGGAACTGTTCGTTAATGTGCAGGGCCTTGGACGGGTCTACGGAACCGTCTTTTGCTGCGGGGGAGTAGTTCAGCTCACACAGCGCGGCATGGCCGGTGCCGGCATTGTTCCAGGGTCCGGAACTCTCAAGCCCTGCTTCGTCGAGTCTTTCGAACATGGAGATGGTCCAGGTGGGTTCAAGTTGCTTGATGAACGCACCAAGGGTGGCACTCATGATTCCGCCGCCAATAAGGACGACGTCGGCATGTTGAGTCTTGGAAATGAAGGTCACGATCAATCTCCGTTAGCGGCGGCACTGGCTGTCACAGAATATCCCCGTGCAGTCTCAATACTGAAATTGCGGGGAATCGTCAAGGCTTTAGGCGGACGTTTGTGAAAACTTCGTTGAGGACGGGGGAAGCCGGGTAGCTTTCAACCTTGTTGGACAGAGCCAGCGCCGAGATGGGGAAGGCTATGGGCACAGCCGGTACCGACGCCGCGATCTCAGCATTGATGGCCTGGTACTGGGCGTTGCGTTCATCGCCTTCGGGCATTGCCCGTGCGCGTTCTATCTTGTGGAAGACTTCCGAGTCGGCGTATCCGAACTCGGCGCGGGTTTCGCCAAAAAGGGGTCCGAGGAAGTTGTCTGCGTCCGCGTACGAACCGTTCCAGCCCAGGAGGTGAAGGCCCCGGTCGCCGGCCGACTGGACTCTTTGGAGGTAGCCATCTTCCCAGTCGATGGGAACCGGTTTGATGTTGAAGCCGACGGCGACGAGTTGGCGGCTGAGCTCGGCGTAAATCTTTTCCGGGGTGGGCATGTATGCCCTTGTGGCGTTGAGGGGGTAATAGAACTTCAGCTCTTCACCCTTATAGCCGGCTTTCTTCAAGAGCTCCTTGGCCTTCTCAGGGTTGAACCCCAGGGAGGGGGCATTGTTGTTGAAGCCGCTGAGCTTGGGTGGCACGAATTGTGATGCCTGCGCCGTGTTGTCGATGAAGAACTTACGGATCAACGCTTCCTTGTCGATCGCCATCTCGATTGCTTGGCGCACTTCGGGCTTTTCCAGCGGTGCAACAGCCTGGTTGATCCCCAGGTACATCACCGAGAAAGGGTCGCGCTGGATGATCTGGACACCCTTTTTGACCAGTTGGTCAAAAGTCCCTGAGGTCACAAGGTCGTAGGCGTCGATCTTGCCATCCAGAAGGGCCTGCTGGCGTGATTCCGCGCGATCGTAGGGGATGAAGTTGATGGTTGCGATCTGTCCCTTGTTTCCCCAGTAGCCCTTGTAGCTGGACAACGTGAGCTTTTTCTCATCCCACGCGGTGAATGCATAGGGGCCTGTGCCCACGGGATGGCCGGCGTAGGTGGACATGGCTTGGCCGTTGCGTACTTGGTCAAGGACATTGGCTGTCTTTGCCTGCAAAGCAGCCGGGGAAGATATTGCGAAGGCCGGCAAGGTCAACGCCTGAAGGAACCCGGTGAAGGGCCGCGTCAGATTGATCTGGACGTCGGTGGCCGAAACCACCTTGCAGTCTTTGAAAATGGAGAATACCGGCTGATCCGAGTACGCCTTGAAGACGCTCTGGAAGGAGATGCCCGGCGCCTGATTCCTGAGCTCCTCGGGAAACGTGAACCAGCGGTTGAAGTTGGCGCATACGGCGGTTGCATCCAGGGTAGTGCCGTCGTGGAAGGTCACACCGGACCGGAGCGTGAAGTCGTAACTGAGCCCGTTGTTGCTGTCTTTCCACTCCGTGGCGAGGAGGGGCGTGGTTTGACCTGTTTCGCCATCCACCCCCACAAGTCCTTCGAGGACTTGGCGGGTGACACGGTAGGACTCGGAATCGGCGGTCATGGCGGGATCCAGGCCCAAGGGCATGGACGCCGTGCCGAAATTGAAGGTTGCTGTCGGTTCAACCGCGGGGGAGCTGCCGGTGGATGACGACGGCGACGGGCCCGGGGTTCCGGTGCACCCTGCCAGTCCCAAAGCCAGTACGGCAGCCCCGAACTGCATGCCCAGGCGCCGCATTTTGCTGCTTGCCACTCGTGTCCCCTCAAGCCGGTTGGAAGTGCTGTGGCCGGCTTCGGCCAGACCGCATTCCAGTCTAGTTGAACGTCCTGACTGCGCTTCCCAGCGGACTTTCAGGTGCCCCGGCTGCATGAAAATAAAAATACCCCCGGTCTTGCAACCGGGGGTATTTCCGTATCTGTGCGCAAGGGGGGACTTGAACCCCCACGCCCGAAGGCACAGGAACCTAAATCCTGCGTGTCTGCCAATTTCACCACTCGCGCTGGCAGGCAATCCGACCGCCTGAAAGGACGGTCGCTGCCATATACCGGCCTCCAGTGTACCCGTTACTTGTCCAGCTTGAGATCCCGCCGGAGCTTGGCTACGTGCCCGGTGGCGCGCACGTTGTACTGGGCCAGGGAAACCTTTCCATCGGGATCAACCGCAAAGGTGGAACGGATCAATCCCATGTAGCTGCGGCCGTAGTTCTTTTTCTCACCCCAGGCCCCATATGCCTCGGCGACGGTGTGATCCTCGTCCGATAGCAGCCGAAAGGTCAGTTGTTCTTCTTCGGAGAACTTGGCAAGTGCCTTGACGGGGTCGGGGGAGACACCCACCACTTCGTATCCTGCAGCCTGCAGTGACCCCAGGGAGTCGCGGAAATCGCATGCTTCCTTGGTGCACCCGGGAGTGGAAGCGGCCGGGTAGAAGTAGAGGATGGTTTTTCGTCCGCGGAGGTCGGACAAGCTCACGCTTTTGCCGGTTTCATCCTGAAGTGTGAAGTCCGGGGCGGCATCTCCCGGGATAAGTCGTTCAGCCAAAATGTTCTCCTTACCAGTGGTCGCGATTTCCCAGTTTAGTGGGCGAGGCCGCGTCCTCACCGCTTCCGCGCATATACTGTCGGCATGCCAGATATGGAGAGATGGCCCACCACCCGTTTGCTTTCGACAGCCGCGCGCCTGGTGGAAATCTCGTGGAACGAAAAATTGAAGTCCATCGGTCTTACCCACGCCGGTGTCATTGCCATGCAGGTGTTGGCTGCCAAGGGTGCCATCACGCAGGCGGCTCTGGCCGAAGTTGCGCGGGTCAAGGCTCAAACAATGGGTACCACCCTCGCGAGGCTTGAGCTGCACGGGCATGTCACCCGACAACGCAGTGACTCCGACCGCCGAAGTCACGTGGTGACTCTTACTGACGCCGGCATTGCAGCTCTTGCAGAGGCAGTAAAGCTTGAGCAGGATGTTCTGTCCCCCGTTGCCGTGGATACCGTCCGGCTGCGGGAGGAACTTCGGTTGGTCGTCCGGGGCCTGGCGGGGTTGCCCGCGCCGGAGCAGGAAGCCCACACGGAAAACACCGACTTGCCGCAGGCCTGACCTGAGCCCGTTGCCGGGCTTCCTGCGGGAAGCTCGGCATGGAAACGCGAAAGGCTCCGGATCGTAGATGCGATCCGGAGCCTTTACTTTGTGGTGCACCCCCCGGGACTCGAACCCGGAACCCATTGATTAAGAGTCAATTGCTCTGCCAGTTGAGCTAGAGGTGCAGCTATTGTTTCGGCTTATGAGGGAATTTGCATTCCCCGTTGGCCTCTGCAACGACAAATAACTCTACACCAGTTTTTTGTGGTCACGGACCACATTCGGCCCTGCGTGATGAACGCCATGTGGTCGGCGCAGGAAACGGCATGAATTAACACAAAAAAGGCCTTGGCGTGATATTCACACCAAGGCCTTTTGTTTTGTGCACCCCCCGGGACTCGAACCCGGAACCCATTGATTAAGAGTCAATTGCTCTGCCAGTTGAGCTAGAGGTGCAGCTGTTGATTTCGATCCCACGGGGAAGCTTTTATTTCCCCGGCGATCTCCGCAACGACATGTAACTCTACACCACTTCCGTCCAAGTGTGAAATCCGCGGCATACCGCCACTGGCATCACGGCGCAGGCCTCAAAATCAGCGCAAAATCAGGGTTTCTGTTGTTGCTGATGACCCAGAGTGTGCCATCAGGAGCGCGGGCTACATCCCGGAGGCGGCCATATTCCCTTGTGAAGTAGGCCACAGGGGAGCCTGCGGTCTCCCCGTTAAGGGGAACCGCCCAAAGCCGTTGTCCCCGGAGCGCCCCTGTGTAGGCAACGCCGTCCACGATTTCCAGCCCACTGGGTGAGGCATCGGACGTTGAGGGCCAGACGACCTTCGCGTCGATCAGGCCGCTGCGGCCGGGCGCTCCAGTCACGGTGGGCCAACCGTAATTGCCTCCAGGGGTAATCAGGTTCAGTTCATCATCCACGTCAGGACCAAATTCACTGGCCCAGAGTCGTCCGGCGTTGTCCCAGGCCAGGCCTTGCACATTCCGATGCCCGTAGCTGTACACGGGATTGTCGCCGAAAGGATTCCCTGGCGCCGGGTGCCCCTCCGGAGTGAGTCGTAGGATCTTGCCGCCCAAGGCGTTCGTGTCCTGCGGCTGCTCCCGACGCTGAGAGTCACCGGTTCCGACGTAGAGGAACCCGTCCGGGCCGAATCGAATCCGGCCGCCGTTATGAGTGGAAGCCTTGGGCATCCCGGAGAAAATCACTTCAGCCTTACCCAAAGTCACCATGCCGCTTGGATCCCCGGTCAGTTTCATGCGCGCAATCCGGTTGTCGTCCGAGGACGTGAAATACGCGTACATCCAGCGGTCCGTTACGAATTCCGGCGAGAGGGCAAGGCCCAACAGCCCGCCTTCTCCGCCGGGTTCGACGCCGGGCACCTCGCCTAAGGTAGTGGCTTGACCGTTTCGGATGCTCTTTACCTGAGCGGTGTCCCGCTCGGACACCACGGCGGTGCCGTCCGGCAGGAAGACCACCGACCACGGCAGCTGCAGTCCGACGTCGAGTTTTTGGGTGACATCGGGAGTTTGTGGCGCGGCGGGCGTGGATTGGCCGGCTTGCGCGGACGGAGACCCCGGCGAAAGGGGCCCGCCCTGCATGGGAGCGGTGCCCTGACTTGCCGATGCCGCTGGTGTTGCCGCTGTGCCCGGAGACGACGGACTGCCCGTACATCCAGGCAGGACAACCAGGATTGCCAGCAACAGGGCATAAGAAGAAGCGGGCACCCAACGATCGCGGGTTTCCGAGGGGCGCCTTCTTGTATCCCCGACCGCTGCGTTCATGACCGCTGGCGGAAAGTCAGTGCCTGTTGCGACGTGGAGGCCGGAAACCGGCAGCTTCGGCGTGGGCGGATGATTCGAACCAGACGTCGGCGGCAGCGTCGTCATAGCCTGCAGTGTCTTCGTCGAAGTAGGTCATGGCGGACGCGCTGGCCTTGACGGGATAGGAGTCCCCGGGTGCGCTGGAGGAGCCCGTGCCGTAAGGGTGCTCGACGGCCAGATGACCAGTGCCCGCCGAGTCTTCGGCGGCAGCGGACTCGGCGCCCGGCAGGGTGGGTGAATGTGCATCGGTGTACTCGTGGTGATGGACCGGGGTACCGCTTGCATCGGTCCATGAAGATTCCCACTCCGCCTTGTCCTCAGCGGTATCCCTTGCGGCCGTGTCATCAGCCTTGGGGCCGGAGGTTGCCGTTGTGGAACCCGAGTCCCAGTCGTCAACATCGCCGGCGTCAGCCGCGTGGACCCTGGCGTCAGTATCCACGACGGGCTCGTCCACCACTGGTTCGTCAATGACAGGATCGGCCACTGAGGGGGCTGCGATGACGGGTTCCTCCACCGTCAATCCGGGTGTGGAAGCCGGGTGGACGTCAGAGGCGGCAACGGCGGGTGAATCGTCGACGGCGGTACGCGGCTCGGTCTCTACGTCGGCCGCGGCGGGGGAGGCCCCGTGTGCTTCTCCGGAAGGTGCGGGTACGGATGGGGCGGGTTCGTCGGCACGGGGGCCACTGCCCTCGGAGGCCGCTTTGCCGAGATTGGTCACACCTGCCAGGCCTGCCACGCCTGCTGCGGCTGCACCGGCATCCGGGATGGATCCCGTACTGGCGGGCGCCGTCGCTGCCGGGGGAGTGGTGCCGGATACCCCGGCGGTGCGATCCTCGGCGGTGGCGTGGGTTGAGGTGGGATCGGTATTCCGCGTCTTGTTGCGGTTCATAAGCCACCAAACAATAGCGACGACCAAAACAATGACAATGACCCAAATTAACCAGTCCATGGTGGAGGCCCTTCTGCTCACAGGGGTGCAGCTCGTGGTATTCCCGACGTTACGTGCCTGCTAATGGGCTGTCCAGCGTTTGACCTGCTGCTTCGCCCGAAAACATCTCCCTACTGACCATTTGTGGAGCGGCGGATGGATGACGCAAAGACCGCACCATGGAAAAAGTATGGGCTTAATGCGGCGTGCAACAGCGTCGGCAGAGGCCCGGTAGACATAGACTTTGGACCATGAGTGACGCCACCCAGATTGCGACAGAGAATACCCCGGACATCAAACCCCGCAGCCGGGTGGTGACCGACGGCATTCACGCGGCGCCGGCCCGTGGCATGTTCCGTGCGGTGGGCATGGGCGACGACGACTTTGCCAAACCTCAAATTGGTGTCGCGAGTTCGTGGAACGAGATCACACCCTGCAACCTTTCCCTGAACCGCCTTGCCCAGGGCGCCAAGGAAGGCGTCCACGCCGGCGGCGGTTTCCCCATGCAGTTCGGTACCATCTCCGTTTCGGACGGTATCTCCATGGGCCACGAGGGCATGCACTTCTCCCTGGTCTCCCGTGAGGTGATCGCGGATTCCGTGGAGACAGTGATGCAGGCCGAACGCATCGATGGCTCTGTGCTGCTGGCAGGCTGTGACAAGTCCCTCCCGGGCATGCTCATGGCTGCTGCCCGCCTGGACCTCGCGTCAGTCTTCCTTTACGCAGGCTCCATCATGCCGGGCTGGGTCAAGCTTGAAGACGGCTCCGAGAAGGAGGTCACCCTCATCGATGCCTTCGAGGCAGTCGGTGCCTGCGCTGCGGGCAAGATGAGCATGGAAGACCTCACCCGGATCGAAAAGGCCATCTGTCCCGGCGAAGGCGCCTGTGGTGGCATGTACACGGCCAACACCATGGCCTGCATCGGTGAGGCCTTGGGCATGTCCCTTCCGGGTTCAGCCGCCCCGCCGTCGGCAGACCGCCGTCGTGATGATTTCGCACGCAAGTCCGGCGAAGCGGTAGTTAACCTGCTGCGTCTGGGGATCACGGCCCGCGACATCATGACCAAAAAGGCGTTCGAGAATGCCATTGCGGTCACCATGGCCTTCGGCGGTTCCACCAACGCTGTGTTGCACCTGCTCGCGATCGCCCGGGAAGCCGAAGTAGAACTGACGCTGGACGACTTCAACCGCATTGGCGACAAAATCCCGCACTTGGGGGACCTCAAGCCTTTCGGCCGCTACGTCATGACCGACGTCGACAAAATTGGCGGCGTGCCGGTCATCATGAAAGCACTGCTCGACGCCGGACTGCTGCATGGTGACTGCCTCACCGTGACCGGCAAGACCCTCGCCGAAAACCTCGCCTCCATCAACCCGCCTGACCTTGATGGCAAGATCCTCCGTGCCTTGGACAATCCCATTCACAAGACCGGCGGCATCACCATCCTGCACGGTTCCATGGCCCCCGAAGGCGCCGTAGTGAAAAGCGCCGGGTTCGATGCGGATGTCTTTGAAGGAACTGCTCGTGTCTTCGAGCGCGAGCAGGGCGCGCTGAGCGCGTTGGATAACGGTGAGATTAGCAAGGGTGACGTGGTGGTTATCCGCTACGAAGGGCCCAAGGGCGGGCCGGGCATGCGCGAAATGCTGGCCATTACAGGAGCCATTAAGGGCGCAGGGCTTGGCAAAGACGTTCTGCTGCTGACCGACGGCCGCTTCTCGGGTGGCACAACAGGATTGTGCATCGGCCACGTTGCGCCCGAAGCCGTCGACGGCGGGCCCATTGCCTTCGTGAAGGATGGCGACCGCATCCGTGTGGACATCGCCGCGCGCTCTTTCGACCTCCTGGTGGACGACGCCGAACTCGAAGCCCGCAAGGAGGGCTGGGAGCCGCTGCCCGCAAAGTTCACCAAGGGCGTGCTGGCCAAGTACGCAAAGCTCGTCCACAGTGCCTCCACCGGGGCGTACTGCGGATAATTCCTGCCGTGGACTCCGACTGTTGAGACACAGTCGGAGTCCGGCAGGCGGACATGGCTGTCCAAATAGTGAGATACGATAGTGGTCAATTGACACGTATCTCACTTTGAGGGAACACTGAACGCATGATCACATTCGTTACCGTTGGCGTCGTCGTCCTTACCAAGCGCGTGGCTTAGCCCGACTGGTAACGAACCGTCACGCGCAAACCCCTCGAAGAGCCGCAAGGCTGAGGGGTTTTTTTATTCCCCGAAGCAAGACCCATCTAATGAAGATCCACTAAGGAAGAGTCCGATGAGCAAAGGATCGCCGATCAGCCCCTCGCTGATGGCTGCAAAGTCCGCTGGAGCCCACAAAGCTCCGGAAAAGATCGACCGTACGGCTGAAGCCGTCGTCGTCGACGCTGCTGCACCTCTCTCTCCTGTACTTGGGCCGAACACTGTTGTACCCCCAACGGTGATGTCCGGCTCACAAGCAATTGTCCGCTCGCTCGAAGAACTCGGCGTGGACGATATTTTCGGTTTGCCCGGTGGCGCGATCCTGCCCACCTACGACCCCTTGATGGCCTCCAGCATGAATCACATCCTGGTCCGTCACGAACAGGGAGCCGGCCACGCCGCGCAAGGCTACGCCATGGTTACCGGACGGGTTGGCGTTTGCATCGCCACCTCAGGACCCGGTGCCACCAACCTCGTTACCGCCATCATGGACGCCCACATGGACTCCGTGCCGATGGTAGCCATCACCGGCCAGGTTTCCAGCGGAGTCATCGGAACCGATGCCTTCCAGGAAGCGGACATCGTGGGAATCACGATGCCCATCACCAAGCACTCGTTCCTGGTCACTGACCCCAATGACATCCCGCACGTCATGGCAGAGGCTTTCCACCTCGCATCCACGGGCCGCCCGGGACCTGTCCTGGTGGACATTGCCAAGGACGCCCAAGTTGGCCAGATGACCTTCTCCTGGCCGCCGAAGGTTGACTTGCCGGGCTACCGTCCCGTCGTGCGGGGACACAACAAGCAGGTCCGTGAAGCTGCCAAGCTGATCGCTGCTTCCAGCAAGCCGGTCCTGTACGTGGGCGGCGGCGTGGTCAAGGGCCATGCTTCTGCCGAGCTCATGGAACTCGCGCTTGCTACCGGCGCTCCCGTGGTCACTACCTTGATGGCCCGCGGCGCCTTCCCGGATTCCCACCCGCAGCACGTTGGCATGCCAGGCATGCATGGTTCCGTCTCTGCCGTCACCGCGCTCCAGCAGGCCGACCTCCTGATAACGCTCGGTGCAAGGTTTGATGACCGCGTCACCGGCGTGCTGAAGACCTTTGCCCCGTTTGCCAAGGTCATTCACGCTGACATCGACCCCGCGGAAATCTCCAAAAACCGCACTGCCGATGTTCCGATCGTTGGCTCGGTCAAGGAAATCATTCCGGAACTCACCGAGGCCGTGAAGACACAGTTTGAGCTGAGCGGGACCCCGGACCTGGATTCGTGGTGGGCCTTCCTGGGCAACCTCCGCGACACCTACCCGCTGGGTTGGACGGAGCCCGAGGACGGCCTGACCGCCCCGCAGCGCGTGATCAAGCGCATCGGCGAACTCACCGGACCGGAAGGCATCTACGTGGCCGGCGTGGGCCAGCACCAGATGTGGGCCGCTCAGTTCATCAAGTACGAGCGCCCCCACGCATGGCTGAACTCCGGTGGCGCAGGAACCATGGGATACTCGGTTCCGGCAGCCATGGGCGCCAAAGTTGGTGAACCGGACCGTGTGGTGTGGGCCATCGACGGGGACGGCTGCTTCCAGATGACCAATCAGGAACTGGCCACCTGCGCCATTAACAACATCCCCATCAAGGTGGCCATCATCAACAACTCCTCGCTGGGTATGGTCCGCCAATGGCAGACGCTGTTCTACGAGGGCCGTTACTCGAACACGGATCTGAACACAGGCCACGACACCATCCGGATTCCGGACTTCGTCAAGTTGGCTGATGCCTACGGTTGCGCCGCACTGCGTTGTGAGCGCGACGAAGACATTGACGCCACCATCCAGAAGGCGCTGGAAATCAACGACCGCCCGGTGGTTATCGACTTCGTCGTCAGCCCCAACTCGATGGTGTGGCCGATGGTGCCTTCGGGCGTCAGCAATGACCAGATCCAAGTTGCCCGCAACATGACCCCGGAATGGGAAGAGGAGGACTAGGCATGAGCCGTCACACACTGTCCGTTCTGGTCGAAGACAAGCCCGGCGTGCTGACCCGCGTGGCCAGCCTCTTCGCCCGGCGCGCGTTCAACATCAATTCCCTTGCTGTGGGACCCACTGAGGTTCCGGGCATGTCCCGCATGACGGTTGTCGTCGACGCCGACGGCGACCTCATTGAGCAGGTCACCAAGCAGCTCAACAAGTTGGTCAACGTGATCAAAATTGTTGAACTGACTTCAGAATCTTCCGTACAACGTGACCACATCCTGGTCAAGGTACGTGCGGATGCCGCGACACGTCTGCAGGTAACCCAAGCTGCAGACCTGTTCCGTGCCGCAGTCGTCGACGTGTCCACAGACTCGTTGGTGATTGAGGCAACCGGTACCCCCGAGAAGCTCGCCGCGCTGCTGTCAGTGCTCGAGCCGTTCGGCATCCGTGAAATCGTGCAGTCCGGCACCTTGGCCGTTGGACGGGGATCCCGCTCCATGAGTGACAGGGCGCTCCGCTCCGCGTGAGCCTTGCGTCAAGTACCGCAGCACCACTATCAATATCTACGAAAAACCACTCAAGAGGAGTTACGCAAGTGACTGAAATGTTCTACGACGATGACGCAGACCTGTCGATCATCCAGGGCCGCAAGGTAGCAATCGTTGGCTACGGCTCGCAGGGCCACGCCCACGCACTGAACCTCCGCGATTCCGGCGTCGAGGTCGTTATCGCGCTCAAGGACGGCTCAAAGTCGGCCGCCAAGGCAGAGGACGCAGGCTTCACTGTCAAGAACGTTGCTGACGCCGCCGAATGGGCCGACGTCATCATGATCCTGGCACCGGACCAGCACCAGCGTGCGATCTACAACGACTCCATCAAGGACAAGCTGACCGAGGGCAAGGCACTTGCGTTCGCACACGGCTTCAACATCCGTTTCGGCTACATCGAAGCTCCGGCCGGCGTTGACGTCATCCTGATCGCCCCGAAGGCTCCCGGCCACACTGTGCGCCGCGAATTCGAAGCCGGCCGCGGTATCCCGGACATCATCGCTGTTGAGCAGGACGCATCCGGTTCCGCTTGGGACCTGGCGAAGTCCTACGCCAAGGCAATCGGTGGAACCCGCGCCGGCGTCATCAAGACCACCTTCACCGAAGAGACCGAAACCGATCTCTTCGGCGAGCAGTCCGTCCTCTGCGGCGGCGTTTCCCAGCTGGTCCAGTACGGCTTCGAAACCCTGACCGAAGCCGGCTACCAGCCGCAGATCGCCTACTTCGAGGTTCTCCACGAGCTCAAGCTCATTGTTGACCTCATGTGGGAAGGCGGCATTGCCAAGCAGCGCTGGAGCGTTTCCGACACCGCAGAGTACGGCGACTACGTTTCCGGCCCGCGCGTCATCACCCCCGAGGTGAAGGAAAACATGAAGGCTGTCCTCGCGGACATCCAGAGCGGTGCTTTTGCCAAGCGCTTCATCGATGATCAGGATAACGGTGGCGCCGAGTTCAAGGAACTGCGTGCCAAGGCTGAGCAGCACCCCATCGAAGAGGTCGGCCGCGAACTGCGCTCCCTGTTCTCCTGGCAGCAGCAGGACGCTGACTACGTTGAAGGTTCCGCAGCCCGCTGATCCTTCCGTGCCGGCCTGAAGGCCGCACACTACGACGCCCGTCCGGCGAACACAGCCGGGCGGGCGTTGTTGCGTATGATCCGCTGTTTCTCCACCGAATAGCACAGCAGTGTGGGCTGTGAACTTCTTCACAACCGCCGCCGGTCCGGCCGTAACATCGCTCCCCGGCAACGGAATCCCGGCCCGGATTCGATATTCTGGGCTGGTCCCGGCGCCGTGCCCCGGGCCACGCATCCGCTCCTTGTCCAGTTCTGTCCAAAGTTGTCCAAAGTAAGGTGCCACCCGTGTCAGCCAGCAAACCCGTCGTCCTCCTCGCCGAGGAACTTTCGCCCGCCACAGTCGAGGCATTAGGCCCGGACTTTGAAATCCGACAGACCGACGGCGCCGACCGTTCCCAGCTGCTGTCCGCCATTGCCGACGTCGATGCCATCCTGGTCCGGTCTGCCACCCAAGTGGATGCCGAAGCAATCGCGGCGGCTAAGAACCTCAAGGTCATCGCCCGTGCTGGCGTGGGCTTGGACAACGTGGATATCAAGTCTGCAACGCAGGCCGGCGTTATGGTGGTCAACGCCCCGACGTCCAACATTGTCTCTGCCGCTGAGCTCACCGTGGGTCACATCCT
Source organism: Arthrobacter sp. TS-15 (assembly GCF_006964045.1). Classification (NCBI taxonomy): domain Bacteria; kingdom Bacillati; phylum Actinomycetota; class Actinomycetes; order Micrococcales; family Micrococcaceae; genus Arthrobacter; species Arthrobacter sp. TS-15. The sequence continues at coordinate 26,988 of NZ_SDXQ01000031.1, forward strand.
GAGCCTCGCCCGCCACATTCCGCAGGCCAGCTCTGCGTTGAAGAACGGCGAGTGGAAGCGTTCCAAGTACACCGGAATCGAACTTTTTGAGAAGAAGATCGGCATCATCGGCCTGGGACGCATTGGTGCTTTGGTGGCTGCACGCCTCCAGGGTTTCGACACTCAGATCCTGGCGTACGACCCCTACATCACGTCCGCCCGCGCAGCCCAGCTGGGCGTCAAGCTGGTCACACTGGATGAGTTGCTGGAAAACTCGGACTTCATCACCATTCACATGCCTAAGACACCTGAAACGGTGGGGATGCTCGGCGCCGATGCTTTCCGCAAGATGAAGGAAACGGCCTACGTGGTCAACGTGGCCCGCGGTGGCCTCGTGGACGAGGAAGCACTTCACATTGCGCTGAAGGAAGGCCAGATTGCCGGAGCAGGCGTTGACGTCTTCGTCAAGGAGCCCAGTACGGATCTGCCGTTCTTCGAGTTCGACAACGTCATTGTGACCCCCCACCTCGGGGCATCCACGGATGAGGCCCAGGAGAAGGCAGGCGTTTCAGTTGCCAAGTCCGTGCGCCTCGCCCTCGCCGGCGAGCTGGTACCGGACGCCGTGAACGTAGCCGGCGGAGTCATTGCTCAGGACGTGCGTCCTGGCATCCCGCTGATCGAGAAGCTGGGGCGGATCTTCACCGCGCTGACCCACGCTTCCTTGACGCAGATCGACGTTGAGGTAGCCGGTGAGATTGCCGCACTGGACGTCAAGGTGCTCGAGCTCGCCGCACTGAAGGGCGTTTTCGCGGACGTCGTCACGGAGCAGGTCTCCTACGTGAATGCTCCGGTGATCGCCGAACAGCGCGGCATCAACACCCGCCTCATCACCACCCCGGACGCTGAGGATTACCGCAATGTCCTAACCATCCGTGGTGCGCTCAGCGACGGTTCCCAGATTTCCGTCGCCGGAACCCTGACCGGTCCCAAGCAGGTGGAAAAGCTTGTGGGCGTCAACGGGTACGACGTCGAAATTCCCATCAGCGAACACCTGGTGGTTGTAGCCTACGCCGACCGTCCGGGCGTGATTGGCACCATTGGACACATCCTGGGCATGAACAACATCAACATCGGCGGAATGCAGGTGGCACGCCAGACCGAAGGCGGCCAGGTACTGGCACTCCTGACCATCGACAGCTCCGTTCCGCAGCAAGTGCTGGAAGCCATCAAGGCCGGTATTGGCGCTGAGATGGTTCGCGAAGTGGACCTGGAGGACTAGCACTGATCCGTATCAGTTAGGTTCGCGTGCCGGCGACACACCTTGGCACGCAGGAGTGGCCGGTCTGCTTACAATGGCTGGGTCCGGAATTCGGACCCGGCAGCAGGCCGGCCACAACTTTTTTGCACATACAGCCCGGTATTCCTTTGTGTCTTTTGAGGAATAACGGAGCATGTGTGCGCGCCCGTAATCAAGGTCTCAGGGAGCCCAATGAACGCCGTCCAAAGGTTCATCAGAAGCCGTGTGCTGCTGCTGACCGCGGCCATTTTGATCGTCGCCATGTGCTTGTCCGTCCTCGTCCAGAGCCAGTCGCAGGCGGCTCTGAACAGGACAGTGGACGAGAACTCGCGGGGACTCTACGACATCCTGGTCCAGGCAAAGCCTGACCAGTCACAAGATGGCGACGGCGGTGCATTGATCCAGCCGGAAATCGCCAACGGCCAGGGCGGCATCAGCTTTGAACAGTTGGAGAAGATTCGGACCATGGGCCAAACGGCCGTGGCCGCGCCCATCAGCCTGGTCTCGCGCGTATCGCAAAACCTTGAGGCCCCTCGCCTTAACGCCATGGACTACCTGGGGTACAACGCGGGACTTGCCGGGGCAGTAACGGCGGGGGACCCCTCCGCCATGGACTCCAGCAAATGGCCTGCAGCGGAATCCGTGCTCTCTGATTCCCCCAAGAAGTATCGTCTGACCGCCTCTGCCACCAGCTCTGACGGCGTTAACCAGCAGACTCTCTTCAAGACCAGCGCTGAAGGTACTTTGGGCAAGGGCCGGCTGATCCAGGAACAGACTGCGGGCGGCACCAACGTCCGGATCGCGGGCCCCGAGGGCGAGACCGGCGTCAAGTTCCCGGCCCCCGCCTTGGGCTCCGAGCACAACCTCTTCAATCTCTCCGTAGCGCTTCCCTTGGCGCCCGAGGTGACAGAGTCCGTCGTCGCCGTCGACCCCGCCGCTGAGCGCGCGCTGCTGGGCTCCGCAGGAGACTTCCTGGCACCACTGGAGAAAGCTCCTCCGGCAGACGCCCGTGACGCCGGTGCAATCGGACGCCACTTCGAAAGTCTTTTCACCACCGGCCTCAGCATGGACCAGCTGGAAGAAGGACCGGATTTCCTGGGTGTAAAGCTCAAATACTGGGCGCCGCTGATGACGCAGTACCAGCAAGCCAAGCGCGACGGCCTACTGACCAATGATTCCAAGGCCATCCCGCTGATTGTCCGTTCCGGCACCTCCCTTGACCTCCAGTACTCGGTAAAGATCGAGGAACTTGATGCAAGTGGCAAGGTGGTCAAGGATGTTGGCACCGTAACGCGGTCCTTGGACAAGGACTACCTCCCGTTCGTATCCAAGTCCCCGTTCGCCCTCGAATGGCCGGGATCCACTGACCACAGCCAATTGCTGGGCAGCACGGCTTCCTTCAGCCAGGGCCTGTACAACCCGGCCGCTTGGAGCACCGCTTTTGCCGCCGCTCCGCAGTACAAGGACGGCGATGAAGCCGCCAACGGTGCAACAGACAAGAGCGCCATCCCGGGAGACTGGGTGACGGTCAACCGTTTGCCCGAGAAGTCCTCCTTTGGGGCAGCGGTGGACCAGACGCAACGCAAGCCGGTGGACGAACGTTCCTACCGGGAGGACCTGGAGACGGGCAAGAAGCCGGCTACACCATTGCCCATGGTGTACGGAACCTTCGACCCTGCCGCCGTAAAGTCTGCGGCCGGGGACGTCAACAAGCTTCCCTTGGGCGGCTATGACCCCACTCCCATGACGCTGAGCAAGGACGCTGAGGGCAAAGAGGTGGAGGGCACGGAACTGAAGCCGTCCCTGAGCGCTACGGGCCTGGTCAGCCAGTCCGCCGGAGCCATCACCGACTACTACGGTCTGGCAGCAGCTCGTGGCTACGACAGCAACGCAGATGTCATTGACGCCATCCGGGTCAAAGCATCAGCAAGCGGCAACTGGAAGACGGCACAGCCCGAGGTGGAGAAACTTGCCACCCAGATCCGCGAGCTGGGCCTTGAGGCCACTGTGGTGGCTGGATCCGCCCGCGAGGACGCCAACATTTTTGTCCCCGGCTATAGCAAAGACGACGCCGGTAAGGAATCACCGCTGGGCACCGTCCAGCAGTCGTGGGTACGGCAGGACGCGGCCGATGCCGTCTCCGGCTCCCTCACCGGAACCAATATCACCCTGCTGTTCCTGACCCTTCTTGGCGCCACACTCCTGACGGGTGCCTCCACCGTGAGCTACATCCGCCAGCGCAGGAGCGAAGCCGGAATTCTTCGCGCCATGGGGTGGACGCAAAAACGCATACGATCCTGGGTCCTGGAAGAGTTCGGCGTAGGTGCCGCTGCTCTCGCTGCCGCCGGCATTGTCCTGAGCCTGCTGAGCTGGAATATCGCCACCGTGATCGTCTCGGTGACCATGCTTGTCATTTACTGTGGTGCTGCATTGCTGGCCGCCCAGCAGTTGCGCCACCGCGTGGTGATTGATCAGGAGCCGCAGCACGACGACCGGCTGGTCACCGTGGACTCGCCGCTGACATTTGCGAACAGGCAGCTGACAACCAACCGGTTCAACTCGATCTCTCTGGCCGTGGCAGTGGGTGTGTTTGGTGCCGCAGTGGGTGCCCTCATCGCGCTCCTGATCGACATTCCCCGGGCTGCCGGCGCCAGCGCACTGAGTGGTCTTGCCGCAGCAAGCATCGCCCTGCCGAGCGTCATCCTCGCTGTTTTCGGTGTGGTTGTCGGGCTCCTGTTGACCTTGGTCACCGGCCGCTTCGAACTCCATGCCAAACGGGAGTACCTCGGTACCTTGCGTGCCATGGGCTGGAACCCGGACATGCTGGGCCAGGTCCGCTTCTTTGAAAACGCACTAGTGGGCACGGTGGCACTTCCGCTGGGTGTCCTCGGCGCCTTGGGGCTGGGGCTGCTCCTGGCTCCCTACGCGGCTCTTTGGGCCGGGCTGGCCGGTCTGCTGGCCGTAATTTGCTGGATTCCGATTGCAACGAAAGTAGTCAAATGACTGACAATCCCAACCCCGAGCTGACGGCCACCCCGGAATCGGCGGAAGAGTCATTGCAGACCCGTGCCAACACCATCGTGAGGGCCACGGATCACGCAACACCCCTGGAACTGAGCCGGGTCACCATCCACTACGGTGGCGACAAAGGCGGAGCCGAGGAAGTTGACGTGGTGGACGACTTCAACCTCACCCTTCATTCCGGCGAAATGCACTGTGTTGCCGGTCGAAGCGGCTCCGGTAAGACCAGCATCCTGACCGTCAGCGCAGGACTGACGCTCCCGACGTCGGGCAGAGTCTTCTGGGAGGGCCAGCCCCTGGACAGCATGGGCGACGACGAGATCGCGGACCGCCGCCGGGCGCTGATCGGCTACGTGGATCAGGGCGGTGCCTTGATTGACGGCATGAGCGCGTTGGAAAACGTCCTGCTCCCCGCCGTGCCCGATGGCGAAGTGGAACAGCGTACCGAGATGGCCAAGGACCTCCTGGACCTCGTGGGCCTGGGACGCCGCATGCGCCACCGTCCTGCGCAGCTTTCCGGTGGTGAACGTCAGCGCGTGGCTATTGCCCGCGCCCTGATCCTGGGAACCCGCGTATTGGTGGTGGACGAGCCCACGGCCAGCCTTGACCGTGCGGCGGCCAACCGCATCATCGGCATTCTGAAGGACACCACCAGCGATGGCATTGCCGTCCTGGTTGCCTCCCACGACCACGAGCTCGTGCGGCTCAGCGATACGCTGACCGAACTTAACTAAGCTATTTCATCCCAAAAAAAGGTAACTTCTTAGAGTGACGTCTCCAGAGAAATCCCCGTTCTACATCACCACCGCAATCAGCTACCCCAACGGCGTGCCGCACATCGGCCACGCTTACGAGGTCATTGCGACTGATGCCATGGCACGCTTCAAGCGCCTTGACGGCCATGAAGTGTTCTTCATGACCGGAACGGACGAGCACGGACTCAAGATGCAGCAGTCAGCCGAGAAGGAAGGCATCTCTGCCAAACAGCTCGCTGACCGCAACTCGGCAGCCTTCAAGCAGATGAGCCAGGACTTGGGCATCTCCCATGACCGCTTCATCCGCACCACGGACCAGGACCACTACGCCGCCTCCCAAGCCATCTGGAAGAAGATGGAAGCCAACGGCGATATCTACCTGTCCAAGTACGAGGGCTGGTACTCCGTCCGTGACGAGGCATATTACGTCGAGGACGACACCGTGGTGAAGGAGGACGGGCTTCGCTACTCCAAGGAAACGGACACTCTGGTGACGTGGACCGCCGAGGAAAGCTACTTTTTCCGGCTCTCCAATTACCAGGAGAAACTCCTTGCCCTGTACGAGGAACAACCGGAGTTTGGTGCGCCGCAGTCGCGCTTCAATGAGGTCATCAGTTTTGTCCGGCGCGGCCTGGAAGACCTGTCCATTAGCCGCACCACGTTCGACTGGGGCGTTCCCGTCCCCGGCGATGAAAAGCACGTCATGTACGTCTGGGTCGACGCCCTGACCAATTACCTGACCGGCGTGGGCTACCCGGATATCGAGTCGGAATCATTCAAGAAGTTCTGGCCTGCCGACGTCCACGTGATCGGCAAGGACATCTCACGCTTCCACGCTATTTACTGGCCCGCTTTCCTCATGAGTGCAGGCCTGGAGTTGCCCAAGCGCGTCATGATCCACGGCTTCCTCACCAACAATGGTGTGAAGATGTCCAAGTCTTTGGGCAACGTGGTGGCACCGCAGGACTTCGTGGCACAGTACGGCCTGGACCAGTGCCGCTACTTCTTCCTCCGCGAAGTTCCGTTCGGTGCGGACGGCAACTACAACCACGAAGCCATTGTGGGCCGCATGAACTCGGATCTGGCCAACAACTTCGGTAACCTGGCCCAGCGTTCGCTGTCCATGGTGGCGAAGAACTGTGAAGGCAAGGTTCCCGTACCCGGCGCATTCACGGCAGAGGATGATGCTTTGCTGGCACAGGCTGGTGCGCTGCTGGAAACTGCCCGCGCAGCGTTCGACAAGCAGGAATTCAGCCGGGCCTTGGAAGCCATCTGGACTGTCCTCGGCGACACCAACGCGTATTTCGCCGAACAAGCTCCGTGGGTACTGCGCAAGACGGACATCGACCGCATGAACACGGTCCTTTACGTCACCCTGGAGGTTGTGCGGATCGTGGCGATCCTCGCACAGCCGGTTATGCCGTCGTCGTCGGCCAAGTTCCTTGAGGTTCTCGGCCAGCCGGAGGGTGAGGCCCGCCAGTTCGCCGCAATCGCGACGCCTTTGGTGGCAGGGACAGCGCTGCCGGCACCTGCACCTGTCTTCCCGCGGTACGAAGAACCCGCCGAGGCATAAACCTTCTCTCACATCACAGCCGTAAACAAGAAACGCTCTCTCACTTCCTGCCGGTCTATCCAGGGAAGTGAGAGAGCGTTTCTGTTTAAGGGTGATTAGCTGATAGAGCGTCGGGGGCTTAGGCGGTAGCTAGCCCCTCAACCGGTGACAACCGTGCCGCCCGCCGGGCAGGCACCACCGATGCCAGAAGTCCGGCGACTACGGCTACGCCAAAGACAGCTGCCAACTGCAGCCACGGCACCGCCGGAACAACACTGGCCACGCCGCCCAGGGTTGCCTGCGCTCCAAGCCATCCGTAAACGACGCCCATGCCGGCTCCCATGATCGCTGCCACGCCTGCGACGAGCACGGCTTCAATAGCCAACATCCCGCGAAGCTGCCCCTTGGTCAGGCCAAGGGCGCGGAGCAACGAGTTCTCGCGCGTCCGCTCCAGGACCGACAGCGACAAGGTGTTGGCCACGCCAATCAACGCGATCACCACTGCGACACCAAGGAGCCCAGTGACCACCAGCAACAGGACATCGATGATGCTGTTGAAGGTCACTCGCTCAATTGCTGCACCGCTGACAGTGCGCTCATGAACACCCAGAGCGGACGCGATGTCCTTCTGGATGGCCTGAACCCGGTCCCCGGAGACCGAATCGTCCAGTTTCACCCACACCATGCCCGGCGTTTCCGGCAACGCAGCTGAAGAGATGCTGGAACTCTCCACAAAGGCGGGTACGTGGCGGGTTCGCAGAACCTTGGCGTCGAGCGTAACGCTGCCTGCCGCCGTCGAGATGTCTGCTGGTCCCTGCCCGGAGTCTTCAGGCAGGTACACGGTGCCTGGCACCGGCTTGAGTTTGTTGTCGCGCAGTACGGATGCGGCATCAACGGCGGAGAGCCCGTAGACGGTGGTGGCGGCGTCAGGCGTCGCTCCGTCCTGCAGCGTTCCCAACGGTTGGAGCAGCACCGCAGCGCTGACGCCGTCGAGGGCTTTGATTCGAGACAGGGCCTGCGTGGGGTCGGTGCCGTCCACTGCTGTCTGAGCGGACAGGTCCACCGGATAGTTTTCCGCCAAGGTGTCGTTGAATGCCTGCCTGGACGTCGCCGCCCCCGTCATCATGAGGGAGACCAGCGTGACCCCGATCAGCAGTGCAGCGGCCGTAGCGGAAGTGCGGGCAGGGTTTCGCGTCGCGTTAACTGCTGCGAGCTTGCCGGGCACACCGGCCGGTGCTGCCAATCGGCCTGCCATGGCTACCACGGAGGGGATGAACAGGGTGGAGCACAGCAGGATGCCCACAAACGAGGCAGCACCCCCGAGCAACGCCACCAGCAAGGAGACCGTCAGGCTGCCGTACACCAGCACGACGGCTCCGCCCAGCACGGCCACGAGGCCCAGGATAAGGCGGATCTTGCCTCGCCGGTTGCCCACGGTGGCGTCGTCGGCCGGTCGGAGGGCCGCCAGTGGTGCCACGGCTGTTGCCGCTTTCGCGGGTACCAGGGCAGCCACCACCGTCAGGAGCGTGCCGGCTACCAGGCCGGCAATGATGGCCGACGGCGGTACCGCCAGTGTGGCGAAGGCTTGCTCAGGTTGGGACTTGGCCCAGGCAATCAATCCGGTCATCAGGCCGGTGGCAGCGAGGACGCCCACAACCGAGGAAATGAAACCGACCACCAGCGCCTCCAGCATGACGGATCCGCGGATCTGTGACCGGCCGGCACCAAGGCACCGAAGCAAAGCCAACTCCCTGGTCCGCTGGGCAACCAGGACTGAGAACGTATTGGCTACCACCAAAGTGGAAACAAGGATGGCCACTCCAGCGAAAGCGAGCAACACAACGGTCAACTGATCCTGGCCGGCACTGAGCATGGCCACTGTGGAGGTGACCTTCTCCTGCGCCGTTTCCAGCACGGGTCCAACGGTGCCGGCCGCTTCCATACGGTGTGCGATGAAGTCCTTGGCTGCGGTGACGTCTTCCCCGGGCTTGAGCGCGAACTGCAGCCCCGAATACCCGGCGCCCGCGTCCTGCACGGCGTTCAGAACCGATTCCGAACCCACCAACTGGGCAGCCGATGACGAGAAAGGATCGTTAGTGGCTTTCATGAGGCCCGATACGGTGATCTTCGCTGTCTTGACCGGTCCCGCGCCGCGCAACTCCACGGTACTGCCGACTGTGAGGCCCAAATGCTCGGCAGTCTTGACGTCAATTGCGGCTTCCAAGCCGCTCGATGGCATGGACCCTGAGGACAGCATGCCACTCTCCAGGGAAACCGGCGCCGCATTGCGCAGGCGCCCGTACTGCTCACCGCCACCGGCCACGAACGTCACATACGTGGAACGCTCGGCGTAGCTGTCCTGGACTGCAGGGGATGAAACGGCTGCATCCACCGCAGCCTGGGTGAACGGCTCCCCGTTCTTGGATGTAGCCACAACATCGGCGTTGCGGTACGCCTCGCCGATACTCGCGCCCAGTGAGGCATTGGTGCTGGCGCCCACCATAAGGGTGGCCGAGAGAAACATGACGGACAACATGACTGCAAGCCCGATAGCGACGAATCGTCGGAAATGCGTCGTCAATTGGGAGACGGCAACACGCAACATGCCTCAGGCCCCCAGCTTGCCGAGGGCGGTCAGCACAGAGTCTGCCGTTGGATGGTGAATCTCGCCCACCAGGCCTCCGTCGCTCATCAGTACTACGCGGTCCGCGTAGCTGGCGGCCACGGGATCGTGGGTGACCATGATGATGGTCTGCCCCATCTCCTGGCTGCTCCGGCGCAGCAGTGCCAATACTTCCCCGCCGGCCTTTGAGTCGAGGTTGCCGGTTGGTTCGTCACCAAACACGACGTCGGGACGAGTCAGCAGCGCCCGGGCAACAGCCACGCGCTGCTGTTGGCCACCGGAGAGCTCATGTGGCCGATGCTTCATACGGTCCTTGAGCCCAAGGGTTGTGACAACGGTATCCAGCCATCCGGCGTCGGCAGTGGTTCCTGCCAAGGCGAGGGGGAGCGTGATGTTCTGTTCGGCAGTCAAAGTGGGCACCAGGTTGAATGCCTGGAAAACGAAGCCGATCCTCTCACGGCGGAGCGCCGTGAGCTGGCGGTCGTTGAGCCCTGTCAGTTCCGTGCCGCCCAGCACAATCCGTCCGGAATCAGCCGTATCCAAGCCGGCGAGACAGTGCATCAAAGTGGATTTGCCGGAGCCGGACGGCCCCATGATGGCAGTGAACTTTCCGGCGTCGAAGCTCACGGACACCCTGTTCAGGGCAGTCACGGTGGTATCGGCGCGGCCGTAGCTCTTGGTCAGCTCATGAGCCTCCACAGCGGGACGGGCCTGAGCGCCTGCCGAGCCTGCCGGACGATCGGTTCCTGACGGGTGGGGGAGAGACGTGAATGTTGTCATGGTTCCACGCTATGGTTCAGCCCTGCGCTGGAGGATCGGGCTGCGGGCCCATTATTCCGGGGGCCTGCTCATACCGTGGTCTGAGACTGGCCGCCGCAGTGCAGGGCTGCCTAAGTACCCGGCGCCACCACGCCGGTCTCATAGGCAATGACTACAATCTGGACGCGGTCCCGTGCACCAAGCTTGGCCAGAATATGGCCCACATGGGTCTTCACCGTTGCCTCGGAAAGGAACAGGCCCGCTGCTATCTCCGGATTGGACTGTCCCTGTGCGATCAGCTGGAATACCTCGCGCTCGCGGGTGGTCAGGCGCTCGACTGCGGCTGCATGTTCAGTTTGCTCCGGCGATTGAGTCCTCAGGAGCGGTGCCACGTGGTCAAGCAGGCGCCGGGTGGTGGAAGGAGCGATCACGGCGTCACCGCGGTAGACGGTGCGGATGGCCTCGAGTAGTTCCTCTGGCGGTGCATCTTTGAGGAGGAACCCGCTGGCACCGGCCTGAATCGCGGCAAGGGCGTACTCGTCCAGATCGAACGTGGTCAGGACCACGATTTTGATTTCGGCCCGTTGGGAGCCGGAGGGCTGTGCCGCAGCTTGTTCCAAAATTCGACGGGTTGCTTCAATGCCGTCCATCCCGGGCATGCGGACATCCATCAGGACCACGTCGGCGGCAGTGGCGCTCAGGGCCTGTACCGCCTCAATCCCGTTTCCTGCCTCAGCCACCACCTCCAGGTCCGGCTGGGAATTGATCAACATGCCAAAACCGGACCTCACCAATTGCTGGTCATCAACGAGCGCCACACGAATGGGCGCAGGAACTTCAGGCATGGCTAGGCCTCCGAATAGGGGATGAATGCGGATACACGGAAACCGCCGCCCTGTACCGGGCCTGCGGTCAAGGAACCATCGTAGAGGGAGACTCGCTCGCCCATTCCCGGAAGCCCGTTACCGCCGCCTGCCGTTGGCGGATCAGCAGCGGCGCCCCGGCCGTCGTCGATGATGTCCACTTGCAGGCCTCGGGCCTGCCACGTGAGCGTTACCGCCGCCGTCGCCTTGGGGCCGGCGTGTTTCATCACATTGGTGAGTGCTTCCTGAATGATTCGATAGGCAGTGAGTTCGGCGCCGGCAGGAAGGGCCCTGCGGGGCACACCGGTCTGTTCGAAGGCCACCTGAAGTGTCGCAGCGCGGAAGCCGAGGAGGAGTTCATCGAGATCCGAAAGCCGGGGTTGTGGGCGGGTAGGGGAGTCCTCGTCCGAGCGGAGGACCCCCAGCAGCCTTCTCATTTCGCCCAAGGAATCCCGGCCTGTAGCTGCGATGGTGGCCAATGCTTCGGTGGCGAGCTCGGGTTGTGCCGCAGCCGCGTATCGTGCGCCGTCCGCTTGGGTAATGATGACGGACAGCGAATGCGCCACGATGTCGTGCATCTCGCGGGCGATGTGGGAGCGTTCGTCGGCAGCGGCCAGTTTCCGTTCCTGCATCTGCTCCACTTCGAGTCGCCGTGTTCGGTCCTCCAGTGCCTGAAGCTGGAGGCGGCGGACGCGCGTCAGGTCACCAAGTGTCCAACTCACCAAGACAAGCATCCATATCAGCACGGTATAGAGCGCGCCTATGGTCAGGCCCAGAATTCCGGATTCGGCGGTAGTGGAAAAGAGCCGTGTGGTGAGCATGACCCCACCGACGAGCCCGGCCAGCAGAACCGTCCGGCTCGCCCACGCAGGTCCGTAGGCAGCCGTTGCGTAGATGACCAGCGGGACCGCGATTTGGCCCGCTACCGGTTCCGCACCCACGGCCCACTGGATGAGGCACACAAGGATCACGACGCCGGCCGCCACAGCCGGGCGCGTACGTCGCCAGGCGAGGGGGAACAGGAGGCTGCAGGACAGAAGGAACAGCCAAGGCCTGTCGGCGACCAGATATACGGGACCGAAGAGGAGAATCAGCAGGCAGGTGGCCGTCATGTCCACTTTGAAGCGGTTGATCCGGAACCATTCGTAAGCTGCGTGCCTTCTATCCACGCTATGACTCTATGCGCTGGGTCCCGGCATGGGCATCATGCCGTGGTCTGAGCCTTCCGTTGCTGCAACCAGATGCCGTTGTTCAAGGAGTGAGACGATTTTGACCAGCATGTGGATTGCTTGGCTAGATAGAACCATGAGTGCAACGTCCATCAATCTCGCTGTCATCCCTGGCGACGGCATTGGCCCAGAGGTCATCGCCGAAGCCGTCAAGGTCCTCGAAAAGGCTGTCGCCGCCGAAGGCGTCGCCCTCGAACTGACCAACTATAAGCTCGGTGCCCAGCACTGGCTTGAGACCGGCGAGACCCTCCCGGACGAGGTCCTGGCGGATCTGCGCACCCGCGATGCAATCCTCTTTGGTGCAGTAGGCGCAGCTCCGGGCGATACCCGCATCCCGTCCGGCATCATTGAACGCGAGATGCTGCTCAAGCTCCGCTTCAGCCTGGACCACTATGTAAACCTGCGCCCGTCCCGCCTCTACGGTACGGTCGGCAGCCCGTTGGCCAACCCCGGCGCCATCGATTTCATCGTGGTCCGCGAAGGCACCGAAGGTCCCTATGTGGGCAACGGCGGCACATTGCGAGGCGGGACACCCCATGAGGTGGCCACGGAAGTTTCCCTCAATACCGCCCACGGCGTGGAGCGCGTGGTTCGCGATGCCTTCCGCCGCGCCAGCGAGCGTCCGCGCAAGCACGTCACCCTTGTCCACAAGCACAATGTGCTCGTGTTTGCCGGGCACCTGTGGAAGCGGACCGTCGAGGCCGTGGCCAAGGAATTCCCCGAGGTCACCCACGACTACCTGCACATTGACGCAGCCACCATCTTCATGGTGACCGACCCCTCCAGCTTTGATGTCATCGTCACCGACAACCTCTTCGGCGACATCCTCACCGACCTCGCGGCTGCCGTTACCGGCGGCATTGGCCTGGCGGCATCGGGCAACATCAACATGGACCGCACAGCACCGTCCATGTTTGAGCCCGTCCACGGCTCCGCTCCAGACATCGCCGGACAGCAGAAAGCCGATCCCACCGCGGCCATCCTCTCCGCAGTGCTGCTCCTGGACCACCTTGGCTACACCACGGCGGCCCGAAAGATCGAAGCGGCAGTAGTCGCCGACGTCGAGAGCCGCACCGGCGAGCCACGCAGCACAGCTGCCATTGGCGACGCCATTGCGGCCGCACTTTAGGCCCAATACTCAGGCGTAAGCTTGTCTTGAATTATTTACCTGCTTCCCTGGTCCATCGCTGAACCACACCCTTTTGGGGACCCGGTTCGCCCTGCCAGGTAGCTGACTGTGGAGGAAACATGACTCAGACTGCCCATGGCGTCGAATTCAGCCAGCAGCTTTCGGAAACACCGAAATCTGCTGAGGAGCGTGCAGCCGTCCTGGCGAACCCGGGATTTGGCGACTACTTCACCGACCACACCGCCGTCGTCGACTACAAAGTTGACGCCGATGGCAATGGCGGTTGGCAGAACGCCCGGATCGAGCCCTACGGACCCATCTCCCTGGACCCGTCCGCTGCCGTGCTGCATTACGGCCAGGAAATCTTTGAGGGTCTGAAGGCCTACCGTCACGCCGACGGATCCGTGTGGACCTTCCGGCCTGAGGCCAACGCCGCGCGCTTGAACAAGTCGGCACGCCGCCTTGCCCTTCCGGAGCTGCCCGAGGAGTACTTCCTCGGTGCCATCCGCGAACTCGTACAGGCGGACCAGGAATGGGTGCCGTCCGGCGACGGTGAAGCCCTGTACCTGCGCCCGTTCATGATCGCCACAGAAGCGTTCCTTGGTGTCCGTGCTGCCCGCGAAGTGTCTTTCCGGGTCATCGCTTCCCCTGCCGGCAACTACTTCGGTGGCGAGCTCAAGCCTGTTTCCATCTGGATCTCCCGCGAATACGCCCGTGCGGGCCGCGGTGGAACAGGTGCGGCCAAGTGCGGCGGAAACTATGCAGCGTCCCTGATCGCACAGCAGGAAGCCGAAGCGAACGGTTGCAAGCAGGTACTTTTCCTGGACCACTTCAACGACGACGCCGTGGAAGAACTCGGCGGAATGAACGTCTTCTTCGTCATGAAGGACGGTTCCTTGGTTACTCCCGCACTCAGCGGCACCATCCTGGAAGGCGTGACGCGTATGTCCGTCATCCAGGTGGCCAAGGACATGGGCCGTGAGGTCACCGAGCGGAAGATCACCCTGGACGAGTGGCGCGAAGGCGTCGCTTCCGGCGAGATCACCGAGGTCTTCGCTTGTGGCACCGCAGCAGTGATCACGCCGATCGGTGTGCTCAAGGACGCCACGGAATTCATCGGTTCCGAGGACGCGAAGGCCGGGGAGACCACCATGGCCATCCGCCAGCAGCTCCTTGGCATCCAAACCGGAACGGTTGAGGACACCCACGGCTGGCTGACCCGCCTGGTCTAGTACCCGGGTGCCCTGCACAAACTAAAGACGCACGACGGCGGCCCGTCCCCTTGGCAGACAAGCGGACGGGCCGCCGTTCTGCTTCCCCGGACGCTCTCGCAGATCCCTCGGGTTTGGGGCGGGCCCTCTTGCAGGTCACTGGGGGCGTTCTAACGCTGTCAATTCTGGCACTTCAAGGCGTCTAGCCCGGGAAGGGCGCGGGATGTGAGTGAGGGTTGGTGGTTTGGGCGCCGGATGTGAGAGAGGGTTGGTGGGAAGGGCGCCGGATGTGAGAGAGCGTGGGTTCAGTGCCAAGATGGGACAGTGACTTCTGAATCAATGGCGACTTCCGGCACCACACCTTCCGGCGATGGCTCCTCTCTTGGGCCCACAGGGGAGTCTTTGCAGCGCAGCAGCGAGCTCACCCGCTACCGATTGGCTCCAAACCCGGGACCGATGAGCCTGGACGGCACTAACTCCTATGTCATTGGCGCCCCGGATTCTCCCGACATCGCGGTGGTGGACCCGGGTCCTGAAGACGAACATCACTTGGCCGTGCTGGCATCGGCGGGCGTTGTGGAGGTGGTCCTCATTACGCATCGGCATGCTGACCACACTGAGGCATCAGCGCGGTTCCATCAGATCACCGGGGCACCGGTGCGTGCTGCGTTGCCGGAACATTGCCATGGCGGCGAGCCGCTGATGGACGGCGAGGTCCTGATGGCGGGTGGCGTGGAAATCCGCGTGGTGACAACCCCTGGTCATACGTCCGACTCCCTCTGTTTCCATCTTCCGGATGACGGCCCCACCGGTTCCGTTCTCACCGGGGACACCATTCTGGGCAGGGGAACCACCGTGCTGGATTACCCTGACGGCCGATTAGGCGACTACCTTTCAAGCTTGGACAAGCTGGAAGCGATGGGGCCGGCAACTCTGCTGCCCGCCCATGGGCCTGTGCTCCCGGCTTTGGACGAGAAGTGCCGCGAGTATCGTGATCACCGTGAGCAGCGGCTCGATCACATCAGGGCCGCGCTGGACCACCTGGGGCAGGACGCCTCGATTCCAGCGGTCACCGATGCCGTTTATCCCGACGTCGACCCATCCGTCAGGTGGGCTGCGGAGACTTCCGTGGCAGCCCAGTTGGATTACCTCCGAAGCTAGAGGCGGACTGTAGGCTTGAACCCATGCGTATCGCCCGGTTTGTAGTTGATTCTGATCCCCTTTATGGCGTTGTTGAAGGCGAGCCCGGCAGTGAGGAAATCACTGTCATCAACGGCGACCCCTTCTTTAATGGTGTTGAGCGTACCCACGTGAAGCACAAGCTCGAGGACGTGAGGCTCCTCGCTCCGATCATTCCCCGAAGCAAGGTCATCGGTGTAGGCCGGAATTTCGCAGAGCACGCTGCCGAACTCGGCAACGAGGTTCCCCAGCAACCATTGCTGTTCCTGAAGCCCAACACCTCGGTGATCGGCCCCAACGATCCCATCATCCTTCCTGAGTTCTCGGAGGAAGTTTCCTTCGAAGCTGAGCTGTGCGTGGTGATCGGCCGGATCTGCAAGGACGTTCCCGAGGACCGTGCGGACGACGTCATCTTCGGCTACACCTGCGGCAACGACCTCACCGCCCGCGATGTCCAGAAGACAGACCTTCAATGGGCGCGTGCCAAGGGATTCGACACCTCCGCGCCGCTTGGTCCGTGGATCGAAACCGAACTGGACCACGAGGACCTGTCCATCCAGGGCCGCCTCAACGGCGAACTCCGCCAAGATGGCAGCACCAACCAGATGATCCGGGGTGTACGCGAGCTTGTCTCGATCGTTTCGCACGCATTCACCCTTCTTCCGGGCGACGTCATCATGACCGGCACCCCCGCCGGCGTAGGCCTGGTCAGTGAGGGCGACCGGTTCGAGGTGGAGATCGAGGGCATCGGCCGGCTCTCCAACCCGGTGGTCCGCCGCTAGGCATCACGCAAAACGCCAGACCCCGACGGCGGTACGCGCCTTTCGCACGAAAGACGCGTACCGCCGTCGGGCTTTCCCGGCCGGGAAACCGAAGCGGCGCCAAGCGGTAAAGTTGGAACCACTATGACTACTGCTTCTGCGTCGAACGCTGCCTCCAGCGCCATTCCTGCCGTCAACGCCGAGACTCCGGTCCGCGTCCGTTTCTGCCCGTCGCCTACGGGTACACCGCACGTTGGCCTGATCCGCACCGCCCTGTTCAACTGGGCCTATGCACGCCACACCGGCGGCAAGCTGATCTTCCGCATCGAGGACACAGATTCGGCCCGTGACAGTGAAGAGAGCTACCACCAGTTGCTGGACGCCCTGAAATGGCTCGGCATCAACTGGGATGAGGGTGTAGAGGTTGGCGGACCGCACGAGCCGTACCGGCAGTCGCAGCGAGGCGAGATTTACCAGGACGTCATCGCCAAGCTCAAAGCCGGGGGACACGTTTACGAGTCCTACTCGACGCCGGATGAGATTGAGGCCCGTCACAAGGCCGCCGGTCGCGACCCGAAGTTGGGTTATGACGGCTTCGACCGCCACCTGACGGATGAGCAGCTGGCACAGTTCAAGGCCGAGGGCCGCGAAGCCGTGCTCCGCCTCCGCATGCCGGACGAGGACCTGACCTTCAACGATCTGGTCCGCGGAGAGATTACGTTCAAGGCGGGTTCGGTTCCGGACTTTGCTGTTGTCCGCGCCAACGGTGCCCCGCTTTACACACTGGTGAACCCCGTGGACGACGCTCTCATGGGAATCACCCACGTCCTTCGTGGCGAGGACCTGCTGAGCTCCACTCCGCGTCAGATTGCGCTGTATCGCGCCCTCTATGCGATTGGCGTCGCCGAGTACATGCCGGAGT
Source organism: Arthrobacter sp. TS-15 (assembly GCF_006964045.1). Taxonomy (NCBI): domain Bacteria; kingdom Bacillati; phylum Actinomycetota; class Actinomycetes; order Micrococcales; family Micrococcaceae; genus Arthrobacter; species Arthrobacter sp. TS-15. Next base: position 44,268 of record NZ_SDXQ01000031.1, read on the forward strand.
TCGGCCACCTGCCCTACGTCATGGGTCAGGGCAACAAAAAGCTTTCCAAGCGTGACCCCGAGTCCAGCCTGTTCCTGCACCGTGAACGTGGCTTCATCCCTGAGGGCCTGCTCAACTACCTGTCCCTGCTGGGCTGGTCCCTCAGCGCTGACGAGGACATCTTCACGGTGGAGCAGCTCGTAGCCAACTTCGACATCCACGATGTCCTGGGCAACCCTGCGCGCTTCGATATCAAGAAGGCTGAGGCCATCAATGGAACCCACGTGCGGATGCTCGCACCGGAGGACTTCAAGGAACGCTTGGTTCCCTACCTCCGTGCTGCAGGTTTCGTAGGGGAAATCCTCACTCCGCGTCAGGAGGAGATCCTCGCCGAGGCGGCGCCTCTGGTCCAGGAACGCATCACCCTCCTGGGCGAAGCTCCCGAGATGCTGGCCTTCCTGTTCAAGGCCGATGACGCCGTTGATGTTGCCGACGATGCCCGCAAGGGCCTTCCGGAGAACCTGGAGGAAGTACTCGATGCGGCCTTGGCTGCCTTGGAACCGATTGGGGAGTGGTCCGCGGAGAACATTCAGACCGCGCTCAAGCAGGCTCTGGTTGAGGATCTTGGCATCAAGCCGCGGGCAGCATTCGGGCCCGTGCGCACGGCCATTTCCGGACGCCGCATTTCTCCGCCGCTGTTCGAGTCGATGGTGATCCTCGGCAAGGATTCCTCGCTCGCTCGTGTCCGCGCCTTCCGCGGCTAGAGGCAGAAGCAGTCATGGCTATCTCCAGCTCGTTCGGAACTGTCCGCGGCGTCCTCTTCGACATTGATGACACCCTGGTGGACCTTGAGTACGCCATGACAACGGCACTGCGCGATGTCAGCGAACATCTCCTGCCCGGCCTGGATCAGGCCGGGTGGGCGAAGTTCGGACGTATCTTCACGCACGAGACCACGCACTTTTACGACCGCTACCTGGCCGGGGAGCTGACTTTCAATGAGCAGCGGCTCCTGCGGGGCAGGGCTGCTTTGGGACACTTTGGCGTGGAGCTTCAGGACGGCGAGGAATCCCAAGCCTGGGTAGCCGAGTACCATCAACGCCAGACGGCGTATGTGCGGGCTTTTGACGACGTTGAAGGCGTACTCGACGCCCTCGATGCCGCAGGGATTCCCTACGGCGCCGTGAGCAACAACGTGCATGATTACCAGCGGGCCAAGCTGGACGGTGCAGACCTGTCAAGGATCAAGGTCCTGGTGGGTACGGACACGGTGGGCGTGCCAAAGCCGGATCCGGCGATCTACCTCGAAGGTGTGCGTCTGCTGGGCACGGTGCCGGGAGAGACGTTGTATGTGGGCGACAACAGGTTGCTCGATGCCGACGGTGCAACGGCGGCGGGCCTGATCGGCGTTTGGCTCAACAGGACGGGAGAAGTGGTGGAAGAGTTCACCGGGCGCCAGGTGGACTCTCTGTCCCGGCTGCTGGTAACAGCTCCTGCTGCGGCGTGAGAATGGTGTGATGCAGGTAACGGCTTTCCGATTTGTGCAGGTGGCCAGACTCCGGTAGAGTCATTACTCGTGCTGAGGGGCACGGAGGGAAAAGCTGAGGGAAACCAAAGCGCTGAACTCCGGTCCGAAAGTCACTTTGGGATATGGTGTAATTGGCAACACTACGGTTTCTGGTACCGTCATTCTAGGTTCGAGTCCTGGTATCCCAGCTCTGAAAATCCGCGTGAATACGCCGGAAATTCAGAACCTCCAAGTCGCTGAAGCGATTTGGAGAGAAGCTGAAAGTATGAAATACTCATTCAGCTTGATCGCCGGAAACGGTGACAAAAAAGTGCAAGGCCCCATCGTATAGCGGCCTAGTACGCCGCCCTCTCACGGCGGTAACGCGGGTTCGAATCCCGCTGGGGTCACAGACAAATCCCCCGGAACCACGGTTCCGGGGGATTTCTTTTTTCCTTGGTTTTATCCTCTGTGCCTGCGGCGCCGCTCCTGTGACGGGGATTGGGCTGGCATGATGATGCTGTGACCGCAAATGATGATGAGGCAAGACCCCGGGCTACCCCAGCTGCCTCGGGCGCGGCAGCCGCCGTCGAGACCCTGGTAGCTGCCCGCACTGAACTTGCGGCCACAACCCTTCCGCTCGCCGTGCCGGAGGTTCGGGAGGCCCGTCAGTGGATCCGTGAGTCCCTGGCCCAGCTCGACGATTATGTGATTCCCCGCTACCGCAGCCTCGACGCTCCGCTACTGGCAGTCGTAGGCGGTTCCACCGGGGCGGGGAAGTCAACGCTGGTTAACGCGCTGATCGGCTATCCGGTGACGCGTGCCGGCGCTATCAGGCCCACCACCCGCCAACCCATCCTCCTGCATCATCCGTTGGACGCTGAGTGGTTTGAAGGCCACCGGATCCTTCCGGGCCTGGACCGTATCCGCGGAACCGTGTCAGCGAGCCCGCTGCCGGCCCATCAGGCGGGTGCCGCTCCCGACGCGCAGGCCATCACGTCATTGGTACTGGTGGGACACGAGGCAGTGCCGCAGGGAATCGCGCTCCTGGATGCGCCCGACGTCGACTCCATCTCCGATGACAACCGCAGGCTCGCCGGTCAGCTTCTTGCCGCCGCCGACCTTTGGGTGTTTGTCACCACAGCAAACCGCTACGCCGACGCCGTGCCCTGGCGGCTGCTCTTGGACGCAGCTTCGAGGGACATCACCGTAGCTGTGGTGCTGGACCGTGTGCCCGTCGCCGCGGAAGAAGAGGTCAGGACTGACCTCCAGGCAATGCTGGATCGGCAAGGCTTGGGTGAGGCGGAGCTTTTTGTCGTTCCGGAGAGTGCCTTGAATGGGCTGGGGATGCTCCCGGAGGAATCCGTGATTCCCCTGCGTCAGTGGCTGGGCGCTTTGGCAGCCAATGCAGCCGGCCGGGCAGAGGTCGCCAGACGCACGCTTAATGGCGCCGTCAAAGCAGTCAGCGTCCGTTTGGAGGGAATCGCGGAGGCCGCTGCCGTCCAGGACACCGCTGCGCACAATCTCCGGGCAGCCTGCGTTGCAGAGTACGAGCAGGCGCTCCAACGTATTCTTGAGGCCACCAGAGACGGAGCATTGCTCCGCGGCGAGGTATTGGCGCGATGGCAGGACTTCGTAGGTACGGGAGAGTTCTTCCGTGCGCTCGAGCAGAATATCGGCAGGATGCGGGACCGCGTAGGAGCGTTCTTCCGTGGCGAACCCGCTCCTGCTGTGAAAGTTGAGACCGCCATTGAGACCGGCTTGCAGGCGGTGATCCTGGACGAAGCCGCGAACGCAGCCGAAAACGTGGACAGGCGGTGGCGTTCGGACATGGCTGGTCGGGAACTCCTTGGCACTGAGGATCTTTCGGGAACCAGCGAGGGGTTTGACGCGAAGGCCGCAGCGGCTATTCGATCCTGGCAGGAAGGGCTGATGGAGATGATCCGTACCCAGGGCCAGGGCAAGCGAACCCAGGCACGGTGGCTATCCTTGGGCGTCAACGGGCTTGGCGCCGCGCTCATGGTGGTGGTGTTCTCCATGACTGCCGGTCTGAGCGGCTTGGAGATCGGCATTGCCGGCGGAACGGCCGTTGTTGGCCAGAAGCTGCTCGAAGCGGTGTTCGGTGAGGACGCAGTACGTCGACTGGCCCAGCAGGCAAGGGACGATCTGCATACTCAGTGCCAACGGCTCCTTGACGATGAGAGGGAGCGGTTCCTTGGCCGCCTCGAGGCAGCACTTCCTGGATCTGGAGTTGACCTCGCCCGGCATGCTCAAGCATTGCGCGGCTTGGCAGGGGTCGCATGAGCCGGCACAGCCAGGTTCGCGAATCGTCCCGGTTGCAGCGCAGGCTTGAATCGCTCAATGCCGCACGGGAGCTGGCCGAGGGCGTCCTCCCGGATCCGGAGTTGCAATCCGTCTACGAGGTCCTGGAGCGTGCCACCTCGCGGCGGTCACTCTCGGCCGATCACACCGTGGTGGGATTCTTCGGAGCGACAGGCAGCGGAAAATCCTCCCTGTTCAATGCTGTTTCGGACAGTCGGCTGGCAACTGCCACCGCGCGGCGTCCCACAACGTCAGCACCTTTGGCGGGCATTTGGGGAGAGCAAGGCAGCGGGCCGTTGCTCGACTGGCTGGATGTCAAAGAGCGGCACACGCTGCCGCCAGTTCCAGGTCTCGCGGACGAACACACCGGCCTGGTGCTGCTGGACCTACCGGACTTCGATTCCACCAAGGTGGAAAACCGGGAGATCGTCCAACGGATGGTGGGCATGGTTGACGTCCTGGTGTGGGTCTTGGACCCACAAAAGTACGCCGACGCCGCAGTGCATAATGACTTTCTCCGCCCCATGGCCTCCCACGGTGCAGTCACGCTGGTTGTCCTGAACCAGGTGGACAAACTCAGTGCTGCCGACGCCTCTGCGGTGATGGAGTCTTTGGAAGCTATCCTGGCGCGGGACGGACTGGGGAAAGTTCGGGTCCTCAGTGCCTCAGCACTGACTGGCGACGGCGTCCAAGCCCTCCGCAGTGCCATCAGGAAGGTGGTGGTCCAACGGGAGGCAACCACAGAACGCTTGGCGGCGGACGTTGCAAAGGCGGCCGGGGAACTCGCCCGCGCCTCCGGCGAAGGCGAAGCCCGGGGCGTCAAGGTAGGTACGAAAGCCCGCCTGGCGTCTGAATTGTCGACGGCGGCAAATGTACCGGTGGTGGTGGACGCCGTTCAGCGATCTTTCCAAAGAGAGTCCGCCAAGAGGACGGGGTGGCCTGTCACCCGCTGGCTCTTGCGTTTCCGGCCCGACCCGCTCCGGCGGTTGAACCTTGGCAGGGATGACACCAGGCCGGAGCTGAACAGGACATCGCTGCCACCTGCAGGCGCACCCGAGCGGGCACGCACGGATGCGGCCGTCAGGGATTTTGCCGACGACGCCTCGACGGGTGCCCCGGGTCCTTGGCGCGCAGCCATCCGCAGCGCGGCAAGGGACGGGCGGGAGGAGCTGCCCGACGCCTTGGACCAAGCGATTGCAGGCACTGACCTCTTGGCGGGCAAACGTCCCCTGTGGTGGCTTCTTTTCAATACCCTCCAATGGATCGCGCTTGTGCTCGCAGCAGGGGGCCTGGGCTGGCTGGGTGTGTTGGCCGTGCTCGGCTACTTCCAAATGCCGGTGCCTGAGGTGCCTCGAACAGAAGGGTGGCCGTGGCCAACCCTGATGGTTGCCGGGGGAGTGTCGCTGGGAATTGCCCTTGCCATCACCGGGAGGATTCTTGGTGGATGGGCCGCTCGGGTTAGGGCGTCGAAGGCAGGGAAACGGTTGAAAGCTGCCGTGGCGGCGGTTGCCGAGAAGCGGATTGTAGAGCCCGTCGAGGTGGAAATTACCCGCTTGAAGGCGTTCAACGCAGCCCTCAAGGCCGCACGTTCCGGCTAGAGGGCCGCGGCTGCGTCCCTGACTTTGATGAGTGTTCTCAAGTTCCGGGTAGTGGTGCCGGCTTTGTAGCGTGCCTTGGCGGAGAGCTTGCTGAAAGGGCTGTCCAGCGTGCCGCCAGCCGGTGCCAGCCAAGCGGAGGCCTCTGGGCCAAGGCGCACTTGTTCTACGCCGCCCAGGTTTTCGCCTGCTTCAAAGAGTTCGTCGAGCATTGCGGTGTCCGAGGCGAGAGTGATGTAACTGTGCGTGGATTTGTCGTCGGCCGGGTATGGGCACGCGTCCACCAGTTCGCTGACCCGCGCGGCGGTGAGGACCACCACCCAGGCGTCGTATCCGAAGGTTTCCCGCAAGCACTTTTCGAACTGCGCTTTGACGAACTTTGGGCTGAGGTCACTCTGAAGCACCACGTTTCCGCTGGCCAGGAGCGTTTTGACCTTGGTGAACGGGTAGTCCTTCAGGGCTGCGGAGAGATCGGCCATCTTGATGTTGATGCCGCCCACGTTGATGCCGCGCAGAAAGACGGCGTAGCTTTCCATGGCTAGTCGTTGTTCTTCCTGAGGGCCTCGGTCAGTACCCTGGCGGCGTTACAGACCACTTCGGCGTGCAGCCTGCCCGGCTGGCGGGTGAGTCGCTCAATAGGACCGGAAATCGATACTGCGGCAATGACCCTTCCGGAGGGTCCGCGCACGGGGGCCGAAACCGAGGCGACCCCAGGTTCGCGTTCGCCGAGGCTCTGACCCCAGCCCCGGCGTCGTACTCCTGCCAGGACGGTAGGCGTAAAGCGGGCGTTTTGCAGCCCCTCAAGGAGGCGGTCATGGTCTTCCCATGCCAGCAGTACTTGGGCGGCGGAGCCGGCCTTCATGGACAGCTGGGTGCCGACGGGAATGGTGTCGCGAAGGCCGATAGGGCGTTCCGCCGACGCCACGCAGACACGCCAGTCGCCTTGGCGGCGGAAAATCTGCGCGCTTTCGCCCGTGGCGTCGCGGAGCTGAATGAGAACGGGACCGGCGGAGGCGATGAGCCGGTCTTCACCGGCAGCGGATGCGAGTTCCACCAGCCGGCTGCCCAGGACGAAGCGCCCTTGAATGTCGCGGCTTACCAGGCGGTGGTGAACCAGGGCCAGCGCGAGCCGGTGAACTGTGGGCCGGGCAAGGCCTGTGGCCGCCACGAGCTGCGCGAGAGTGGTGGGCCCGGCCTCAAGGGCATCGAGTACTTGGGCCGCTTTATCAATGACACCGACTCCACTAGAATTGTCCATGTAATGATATTGCCGTCTCAATATCTGAGATGCAAGTTGTTTCGCTGGCCTATTTTGACGCCGGGCTGCTTCAGTGGAACAAGAACATGCAACAAGCCAATCGCAGTGAAGGGAGCAAGGCCGTGGGAAAGACACTGGCCGAGAAGGTCTGGGACGCGCACATAGTGCGCAAAGGTGAAGGCGAAGGAGCCAATGCCCAGCCCGACCTTCTCTTCATCGACCTGCACCTTGTCCATGAAGTAACGTCCCCGCAGGCATTTGAAGGCCTGCGCCTGGCCGGCCGGCCTTTGCGCCGGGTAGACCTCACGATTGCCACCGAGGACCACAACACTCCCACGCTGGACATCGACAAACCAATTGCGGACCTGACCAGCCGTACCCAGATTGAAACCCTCCGCGCAAACTGCAAGGAATTCGGCGTCCGCTTGCACTCCCTCGGTGACAAGGAACAGGGAATCGTGCACGTAGTGGGTCCGCAGCTGGGCCTGACTCAGCCGGGTATGACCGTGGTTTGCGGCGACTCGCACACCTCAACCCACGGGGCCTTCGGGGCGTTGGCCATGGGCATCGGCACGTCCGAGGTGGAGCACGTCATGGCCACCCAGACCCTGTCCTTGAAGCCGTTCAAAACCATGGCCATCAACGTTGAAGGTACCCTGCGCCCCGGCGTCACCGCCAAGGACATCATCCTGGCCGTCATCGCCAAGATCGGCACCGGCGGCGGTCAGGGATACGTCCTGGAATACCGTGGCTCCGCCATTCGTGCGCTGTCCATGGACGCCCGCATGACCATCTGCAACATGTCCATCGAAGCCGGCGCCCGCGCCGGTATGGTGGCTCCGGACCAGACCACCTACGACTACATGCAGGGCCGCCCCCACGCCCCCGAAGGCGCCGACTGGGATGCCGCCGTCGAGTACTGGAACACGTTGAACACGGACGCCGACGCGACCTTCGACGTCGAAGTTGACCTCGACGCTGACACCCTGGAGCCGTTCGTGACCTGGGGAACCAACCCGGGCCAAGGCGTCTCGCTGTCCGCCAAGGTGCCTTCGCCCGAGGACTTCGGTGATGAGAATGCCAAGGCAGCCGCTGAGCGCGCACTGCAGTACATGGGCCTGGAGGCCGGCACTCCCATGAAGGACATCCGTGTGGATACGGTCTTCCTGGGTTCCTGCACCAATTCCCGGATTGAAGACCTGCGCGCTGCTGCAGACATCATCCGTGGCCGTGAAAAGGACCCCAACATTCGCATGCTGGTGGTTCCCGGATCAGCCCGTGTCCGGCTCGAAGCCGAAGCAGAGGGCCTGGACAAGGTCTTCAAGGACTTTGGCGCTGAATGGCGTTTTGCTGGTTGTTCCATGTGCTTGGGCATGAACCCGGACCAGTTGGAGCCGGGGGAGCGTTGCGCCTCAACATCCAACCGCAACTTCGAGGGACGCCAAGGTAAGGGCGGCCGCACGCACTTGGTCTCGCCGGTGGTGGCCGCCGCCACGGCGGTCCGAGGCACGCTGAGCTCGCCGTCGGACCTCGAGTCCGCTGCCGCAGGCACACTGACCGGAACCGCAGTCTAGGAGGATCCCATGGAAGCATTCACTACCCACACCGGCATCGGCGTTCCCCTGCGCCAGAGCAACGTGGACACGGACCAGATCATCCCCGCTGTGTACCTTAAGCGCATCACCCGGACAGGGTTTGAGGACGCGCTGTTCGCCGCCTGGCGGAAAGACGAGTCCTTCATCCTGAACCAAGCCCCGTTCAGCGCAGGCTCCGTCCTGGTGGCCGGCCCCGATTTCGGTACGGGGTCATCCCGCGAACACGCCGTCTGGGCGTTGAAGGATTACGGCTTCAAAGCTGTTCTGTCATCACGTTTCGCAGACATCTTCCGCGGAAACTCCGGAAAGCAGGGGTTGCTGGCGGCGCAGGTAGCCCAGGACGACATTGAGTTGATCTGGAAGGTCCTGGAAAACCACCCCGGTACCGAAGTCAAGGTGGACCTGGTCTCCAAGACGGTTGAGTGCGGCAATGTAGTGGCGCCGTTCGAGATTGACGACTACACCCGGTGGCGCCTGCTGGAAGGCCTCGACGACATCGGCCTGACCCTTCAGCATGAGGCAGACATCACGGCGTACGAGGCCACGCGCCCGTCTTTCAAGCCGAAGACGCTGCCAGCGAAGGTTCAAGCCCAGTAGCCTCAGCTGTGAGGTCGCAAGCTTGCGGATAACGGACCGGCGGGCCCCTTTGGGAGGGCCGGCCGGTCCTTTTTCGTCGGTGTGCTTCAGGGGCCTGATCGGCGGGCCGTTGGGCGGTTCCATTTCGGATCGGTAAAGCGAGCTTCTATGCTTAGCTGGAGCCTTTGTAAGTTTGGGGGGCGAGTAGTCGTGAGGAAACCGGTATAGATGAGTAGTGTTCTGACAATCCGCGGTGGCGTCCCGTTAACCGGACGAGTGACCGTTCGCGGTGCCAAGAACCTGGTGCCCAAGGCCATGGTGGCGGCGTTGCTGGGCAGCGAGCCATCGGTGCTGAGGAATGTGCCGGAAATCAAGGACGTAGAGGTAGTCACCAGCCTGCTGCAGCTGCATGGCGTGACCGTCGTTAAGGATCCGGTTTCGGGCGACCTCACCTTGGATCCCAAGGATGCGAAGACGGCCTCCAGCACAGCAATTGATGCACACGCGGGCGATTCAAGGATTCCCATCCTGCTGTGCGGACCCCTGATCCATGCCATCGGCGAGGCATTCATCCCGGATCTGGGTGGCTGCAAGATCGGCGACAGGCCCATCGACTACCACCTGAACGTTTTGCGGCAGTTCGGTGCCGTGGTGGAAAAGCGCCCCGGTGGCATCCACATCTCTGCCCCGAACGGCCTTCACGGAGCCAAAATTTCCCTGCCATACCCCTCGGTTGGGGCCACCGAGCAGGTGCTGCTGAGTGCAACGCGTGCGGAGGGCATCACCGAACTCATTGGCGCGGCCACGGAACCGGAGATCATCGATCTCATAGCTGTCCTGCAGAAAATGGGCGCCATCATCAGCGTCCAGACGGACCGGACCATCCGGATCGAAGGCGTCAAGGACCTGCGTGGATACAACCACCGCGCACTCCCGGACCGCAACGAGTCCGCGTCCTGGGCTTCGGCTGCTTTGGTGACCCGGGGCGACATCTATGTTGAGGGCGCTTCGCAGCGGGACATGATGACCTTCCTCAATACCTACCGCAAAGTGGGCGGTGGCATGGACATTGGCGATGACGGCATCCGCTTCTACCATCAGGGCGGCAAACTCTCCCCGCTCGTCCTGGAGACGGACGTCCACCCCGGATTCATGACGGACTGGCAGCAGCCGTTGGTGGTTGCCCTCACGCAGGCCGAGGGCGTCTCAATCGTCCACGAGACGGTCTACGAGAACCGGTTCGGATTCACCGAAGCCCTTGCGCGAATGGGTGCGAACATTCAGGTACACCGTGAGTGCCTGGGCAGTGTTCCCTGCCGGTTCGGACAGCGGAACTTCCTCCACTCAGCAGTCATTTCAGGTCCCACTCCACTCAGGGGCACCGATATTGACATCCCTGATCTCCGGGGCGGTTTCAGCCACCTCATCGCAGCGCTTGCTGCTACGGGAACTTCACGGGTTACGGGCATCGACATCATCAATCGCGGCTATGAGCGCTTCACCGAGAAGTTGGCCGGCCTGGGCGCCGATTTCGATATCACCACCACCAAGTAGCGGGGGCTCCTTTGAAGGAATCGGCCAAGAGCCGTGCAACATTCATGCTGCTGGCCGGTCTCGCGCGTCCGCTGATGAATCTCCTGATGGCCAAGAAGTGGGAAGGCATGGAGAACCTGCCATCCGGCGGCTTCATCGCAGTACCAAACCACTGCACCGAGATCGACCCCATCGTGATCGGGCATATGGTGTACAACCAGAAGCGGCCACCGCACTTCCTCGCGAAGACGGGCCTCTTCAAGGTTCCCGTATTGGGTGCCCTGTTGCGCGCCACCAGGCAAATTCCGGTTGAACGCTCGACGGCGGGAGCGAACCGCTCGCTTCAAGTCGCCAAAGAGGTAGTGGACGCCGGCGGCGCAATCATTATCTATCCCGAGGGCACCCTGACCCGCGACCCCCATCTGTGGCCGATGAAGGGCCACACCGGGGCCGCCAGGCTTGCCCTGCAGACCGGCGCGCCCGTGGTACCCATGGCGCACTGGGGTGCACAGGAAGTTTTTCCGCGGTACGCCAAGCGGTTCCACATCTTCCCTCGTAAAACTGTGCGCGTGCTTGTGGGTAAGCCCGTTGATCTCAGTGCGTTCAGCGACCGGCCCATGGACCGTACAACGCTGACGGCGGCCACGGAGGTCATCATGGATGCGATCACGGAACTTCTTGAAACCCTTCGCGGAGAAGATGCGCCGGCTGAGCGCTGGGATCCGGCTGTCCACAAACAGTCCAAGCACGGCCGCTTCACCCAGGAGGGCTCCCTTGACGAGCACGAAGGGGATGACGGCAAATGACCACTGTGGACGGTACCGTCAATACACCGGATATCGTGGCAGTTTTGGGTGCGGGGTCCTGGGGAACCACGTTTGCCAAGGTCTTGGCCGATGCCGCTGCGGCAACCGGATCCGAGCGCAGCATCCGGATCTGGGGTCGCCGCTCCCAGGTGGTTGAGCAGATCAACTCTTCGCACCGCAACGAGCAATACCTCAAAGACATAGTGCTCCCGCCTTCAGTCACCGCCTCCACGGATGTGGCCGAGGTGCTCAAGGACGCCACCTTGGTGGTCCTCGCCGTGCCCGCCCAATCCCTGCGGCCACAACTCGGGGAATGGAAGCCCTTGCTTGCACCCGACGCCGTGGTTGTCTCTTTGATGAAGGGCCTCGAGCTGGGCACGGACGCCCGGATGAGCGAAGTCATCGCCCAGGAGTTGGGTCTTCCCGCGTCCCGCGTAGCAGTGGTCTCCGGTCCTAACCTGGCAATGGAGATCGCCAGGGAGCAACCAACAGCATCCGTTGTTGCTTGCAGCGACGCGGACACCGCTGCTGCCGTAGCCTTGTGCTGCACGGCACCGTACTTCAGGCCCTACACCAGCACTGACGTTGTGGGCGTGGAAATCGGCGGGATCGTAAAGAACGTGATTGCCCTTGCCGTTGGAATTTGCGAAGGCAAGCAGATGGGCGACAACACCAAAGCGTCGGTGATCACACGAGGACTCGCCGAGACGTCCCGGCTTGCGCTGGCCCTCGGCGGAGAAGCTCACACCATGGCCGGCCTTGCCGGGCTGGGGGATCTTGTTGCCACATGCTCGTCAGCTCTCTCACGCAACCACACCGCCGGGAGGTTGCTTGGAGAAGGCCTCAGCCTCGAGCAAGTTGCCGAACAAATGACACAAACAGCCGAGGGCATCAAATCGGGCCCGGCTGTACATGAGCTCGCTGGCAAGTTGAATGTAGAAATGCCGATTACGGCCGCCGTCGTGGCAGTGCTGGAAGGCAGAATGTCCGTTGATGACCTGGGACCGCGACTGCTGGCCCGGGCACTGAAGTCCGAAGGCGACTACTGATGGTGACTGACCAATCCACCCCCGTGACGGGCCGTCCCCGTGTAGCAATCCTCTTCGGGGGGCGCTCCAGCGAACACGCAGTCAGCTGCGTCACTGCCGCTGGCGTGATGGGCGCGATCGACAAAAACAAGTACGAGGTCATACCGATCGGCATCGCCAAATCCGGTCAGTGGGTTCTCGCTTCGGGCGACACCAGCGACTGGTCCTTGAGCTCCGCAGCGCTTCCCGAGGTGGCGCCGTCGGGTAAAACCGTCACCTTGGCCGAGGTGGGTGGTGAGCATCAGCTCATCGTGACCGAGCCCAACGCCGTTCCCTTGGAATTGGGTGCCGTGGACGTGGTCTTTCCCCTGCTGCATGGGCCGTGGGGAGAAGACGGTACAGTCCAAGGCCTCCTGGAGCTTTCGGACACCCGCTATGTCGGAGCCGGTGTGCTGGCCTCGGCTGTGGGAATGGACAAGCACTTCATGAAGGTGGTGTTTGAATCCGCCGGACTAAGCGTGGGCCCGTACGTGGCTGTCACGGACCGCGAATGGAGCACTGACTCCGAGGCAGTTCGTAAGCGGGTGGACAAGCTTGGGTTCCCCGTGTTCGTCAAGCCTGCCCGCGCGGGTTCGTCCATGGGTATTTCCAAAGTGGACTCGATGGATGGGCTGGACGCTGCCATAGAGGAAGCGCGACGCCACGACCTGAAGCTTGTCATTGAAGCCGGCATCGTGGGCCGTGAGATCGAATGCGCGGTCCTTCAAGGCCGTGGAACCGATGCTCCCCGTACTTCAATGCCCGGTGAAATTGCCGTGGCAGAAGGAGAGCATCAGTTCTATGACTTTGCCGCCAAATACGTGGAGGACGGGGCCGCAGCCCTGAGCTGCCCTGCCGATATGCCGGATGAGGCAATCGCGCGTGTGCGCGAACTTGCCGCCGTCGCTTTCGACGCCGTCGGGGCAGAAGGCCTTAGCCGTGTGGACTTCTTCTACACCCCGGCCGGCGAGCTCATTATCAACGAGATCAACACGATGCCTGGCTTCACACCTAAGAGCATGTACCCGCAAATGTGGGCCGCATCCGGCCTTGCCTACGGGGATCTGATTGACGAATTGATCCATCTGGCGCTGACCCGCAAAACGGGCCTGCGCTGACCTGGTTGATGGCCTACTGCGCTGACGGCAGGTTCTGAAGGTCTTCCTGGCCAACGCACTTTCCGGTTGCCTTGATCTTGCCAACAGCTGCTGCCAGTTCGGTGAGCACGGTAGCCGAACTGATGTTCGCTGCCTCCAATTTGACCGGATCAATCAGGATTTCCGTGGCGGGTTCGCGCCCGAAGGTGGTCAGGGTATAGACGGGATCGCCTTCCTTGATGACCCAGTCGATGTCATTGACGCTCACGCAACGGTCTGTGGTGGGACCTGGAACGTTTACGCCGCAGCGGAGAATAACCTGAGAAGGATCTCCCCATGCGGCTGTGGCCTGGCTGTTGGTTTTGCGAAGGGCCGCATCACCGATTTGGTCTGGCAGGGCCACCATCATGGGTGCGCAGGCAGGATTGGCCGCGTCCGCGGCGGCCGTGACGTCCACGGCCGGGGAGCAGGCCGACAAAGCGGTGACGGATGCGGAAGCCAGGGCGATGGCCAGAGCTGTCCGGCGGAGGGTCTTACGGTGCATCCATCCAGCCTATCCCGCACGCGCGGGCTGGAAGATACGCGTTGCCAGGGTCACATTCCTGCTGGAACGCCAGAGGGAGTGCCGCATTATCCTGTCGGTGGAGCGCGATAGCGTTAGGCAGTACCTGGAAAAGGGTGGAGATCCGTGTCAAGAGAAGAATCGAGTGCAGTGCCAGTAGATCAGTTGACCGTCCAGGACCTAACGGAGTCCGCGCTCCTTGCCCGGATCTTCCCGCGACTGCACCATAGCCCCGGCGTTCTCCTGGGACCCGGCGACGACGCTGCCCTGATCGCAGCACCGGACGGCCGTACCCTCATCTCCATCGACACCCAGACCCAGGACCAGGACTTCAGGCTTGAGTGGCCCAACGGCTATCGGACCACCGGATACGACGTCGGCTGGAAGGCCGCGGCGCAAAACCTCAGCGACATCAACGCCATGGGTGGCAGTGCCACCAGTCTGGTGGTGAGCCTTACCCTGCCACCGGACACGCCCGTCGAATGGGTTGAAGCGTTTGCCGATGGCCTTACGGCGGCGATTAGTGGCCTGGGAGCACCGGACTGCTCCGTGGCTGGCGGGGACCTGGGCCGTGGCCGGGAGCTTGCAGTGACTGTCGCCGTCGTCGGCACGCTTGCCGGCCTGGCGCCGGTGCTGAGGTCCGGCGCCAAACCCGGGGACATAGTGGCTGTTTCGGGAACGCTGGGAAGGGCAGCTGCCGGGTGGGCGCTGTTGGAAAGCGAAATTTCCTTGGACAGCTTGTCTGCTGACTTGCGGATCCTGGTGGACAACCAATGCAGGCCGCTGCCACCACTGCTCGCCGGGCCTCTGGCTGCGCGCGCGGGTGCCACCGCCATGTTGGACATCTCCGATGGCCTGATGCGCGACGGCAGTCGCCTGGCCGCAGCAAGCCGCGTGATCCTGAATTTCGATTCTGCGGCCTTGGAGACCTATGCAGCCACGTTGGAACCGGCAGCTGCCTTGCTTGGCGATGACGCTATGCGATGGGTACTGGGCGGGGGAGAAGACCATGGTTTGCTTGCCACTTTCCCGGCAGATATACAGCTGCCGCAGTGCTTCACTGCGATAGGCTCGGTTCAAGCCGTTGTCGAGCCGCCAGGCAGTGGCGTCCGGATTTCCGGGCAAACTGCTGACACCGTTGGATGGGATCACTTTGCAGACTAAGATCGCCGCGAATGCGCACGCCATGAAACGTTGGCTCGGCAAGGCGGAGGTGGTCCTCGGCAATCACAGCGACCGTCTCAACGCGATTAACATTTTTCCTGTTGCCGATGGCGATACCGGAACCAACCTCTATCTCACCGTCCGGGCAGCCGTCACTGCCTTGGGTGGCACGGCAACTGATGCCGCGGAAACCGGCAACAATGTCGGCGCCTTGCTGTCGCGTGCCGGGCAGGCAGCCATGGAACAAGCACGGGGTAACTCGGGCACGCTCTTTGCCGTTTTCCTGTGCGCCGCCGCAGAGCCTCTGGTTGGTAAATCGCGCCTCAGTGCACCACTGCTTGCCACCGCATTGAACAGGGCGCAGATCAGGGCCTGGTCCGCGCTCAGTGAGCCGGTTGCCGGCACTATGCTCTCCGTCCTGGAGGCGGCCGCCCATGCTGCCCAAGCAGTGGACGCCTCCCAGAGCGGCGATGACAGCAACCATGCCTTGGGGCTCTCACTTGACGCAGTGGTGGAGGCCGCCTACCAGGCTGTTGTCCGGACCGAGGACGAGCTCGCACAGCTGCATGAAGCGCGCGTTGTGGATGCAGGGGGCGTGGGCATGCTGCTGGTGCTCGATTGCCTTCGTGCTGCCGTTTTGGGGGAGGAACTTCAGGATGAACTTCTGGACGGCCTCCACGGATACAAAATGCAGGACCCTCACATCCATGAGCACATGCCTGCCGATGACGGTGTGGAAGTCATGTGCACCATCAACCTTTCGCCCTTGAATGCGGCCATTCTCCGCCAACGTTTGGACGAGATGGGCGAATCCGTGATCATGAGCCAGGTTGGCGGTGCCCAAAGCAGCGATGATGACGACGACGAAACCGGCGTCGAAGTCAGCTATCGTTGGCGCGTTCACGTCCATGTTCCCGATCCGGAGCCGGCTGTCGCCCTTATCCGCTCATTGGGAGAACCGACGGATATCGCGGTAAGCCAGTTGGCGATACCCCGCGACAACGAGCCGGCCTCTCAGGAAAGCTCCGGTGGTGCCAATGGCAGCGGTATCGAAGCCGTCAACGTCCCAGGCCAGTCACGGCATGAATTCTGAACTGGAACTGCCCCTCGAACGCCGGATTGGAAAGCGCTCTGCGGCTGTCATTGACAAACACCTGGGCCTTAAGACCACCGGGGCTTTGCTGAACTACTTCCCGCGCAGGTACTTGAGCCGCGGTGAGCTGACGCCCATCAGTAAGCTCCCCCTGGATGAGGAGGTCACGTTGATTGCCCGCGTGCTGTCCAACAGCACGCGCCAGATGCGGGCCCGGCGTGGTTCCATCACCGATGTGGTGGTCACTGATGAGGCGGGTGGCGGCGGCGTTCCAGGTACCTTGAAGGTCAGCTTTTTCAACGGATTCCGGGCGAAGGCAGAACTTCTGGCTGGGCGGCGGGCCATGTTCTCGGGCAAGGTGTCCCGGTATGGTGGGGCTCTTGGCCTGACCAACCCGGACTTCCTTCTGCTGGATGAGGATCCTGAAGCCGAGGGCGCCGTAGACCCCGAAAAGCTCGCGGCCATGCCCATTCCCGTCTATCCTGCAACGGCTAAGCTGACCAGCTGGTCCATTCACAAAGTGATAACAGCGTTGCTCCAGACCATGGACCTGGATTCCCTGCAGGATCCCTTGCCGCAAAGCATCGTCCGAAGGGACGCATTGCTCAGCGTGGCTGAGGCATACCGTCTGATCCATTCACCCGAAATTGCCAAGGACTGGCAACGGGCCCAAGAACGCTTTCGATTTCAGGAAGCCCTTGTGCTGCAAACGGCGCTGGCACGCCGGCGCGCGCAGCTTGCCGCTGAGGAAGCCACTGCGCGCCGGCCGCGCGCGGGCGGTTTGCTCAGCAAGTTCGATCAAAACCTCCCTTTTACGCTGACCTCCGGCCAGGCCGCCGTCGGAAAGACATTGGCTGAAGAGCTCGGGCGAGATACTCCCATGAACAGGCTGCTGCAGGGTGAAGTGGGCTCGGGCAAGACGATCGTCGCCCTACGGGCCATGCTGCAGGTGGTTGACGCAGGCGGCCAAGCTGCCCTGCTGGCTCCCACTGAGGTGTTGGCGGCCCAACATTTCCACTCCATCCGAAAGACTCTAGGGGTGCTGGCCCGCGATCAGATCTTTGGCGGTGCGGGCATGCTTGGCGGTGACGCGGCTCAGGAAGCGGTGCAAGTAACGCTCCTGACCGGTTCCATGCCCACGGCTGCACGCAAGCAGGCTATGTTGGATGCGGCCTCCGGGAATGCGGGAATCGTCATTGGCACCCATGCCCTGCTGAGCGACAAAACCAGCTTCCAGGACCTCGGACTAATCGTGGTGGATGAGCAGCACCGCTTTGGCGTGGAGCAGCGTGATGCCCTCCGCGCAAAGGCTCAGCGGCCTCCACATTTGCTGGTCATGACGGCCACTCCGATTCCTCGTACGGTTGCCATGACAGTGTTTGGCGACCTTGAGACGTCCATTCTTGATGAGCTTCCCGCCGGGCGCGCACCTATTTCCACGCACGTGGTGGGACTCGCTGAAAATCCAGGCTGGGTGGACCGCATCTGGAAGCGTTCACGCGAAGAAGTGGACTCCGGTCACCAGGTCTACGTGGTGTGTCCCAAGATCGGTTCGGACGACGACGGCGACTTCAGTCCGGGCGAAGCGGAACCAAGCGATGCCGAGCTCGCGGACGAAGGCCCGGCGCGGGAACTGGCATCGGTGACCGCCGTCGTCGACGCCCTCCTGCAGGAGCCGGCGCTGGCCGGCGTCCCCGTTGCCCCGCTTCATGGGAGGCAGGATCCCCAGGTGAAGTCCGAGACCATGGCGTCCTTCGCATCCAACAACACCAAAGTACTGGTGTCCACCACCGTCATTGAGGTGGGCGTGGACGTCCACAATGCCACGCTCATGGTGATCCTCGATGCCGACCGTTTCGGTATCTCGCAGCTCCACCAGCTGCGTGGCAGGGTGGGCCGCGGGGGACTGCCGGGCACTTGCCTGTTGGTGACTACTTTGGAACCCGGGCATCCGAGTCGTCGGCGGCTCGATGCCGTTGCTTCAACAACTGACGGTTTTGAGCTGTCCCAGGAGGACTTGAAACTCCGCAGGGAAGGGGACATCCTCGGTGCTTCGCAATCGGGCGGACGGTCCACGCTGAAGTTGCTCCGCGTACTTGAGCACGAAGACATCATTGCCCGTGCACGTACTGACGCCCAACGCCTCGTATCGGAAGACGTGTCCTTGGACCATCAGCCGGCGTTGGCCGCCGCTATTGACGAATATTTGAACCCTGAGAAGGAGGCGTTCCTTGAGCGCGGTTAGAGATTCCTGGATGCTCGCACGCGGAGAATCCCGGTGAGCCGCATTATTGCCGGCGTTGGGGGTGGAAACCCGCTGACCAGCGTCCCTGGGACTGCCACGCGACCAACCACGGACAGGGTCAAGGAGGCTTTGTTTTCCCGTCTGGAATCCTTGGCCGTCATTGACGACGCCCGGGTTCTGGACCTTTATGCCGGTTCTGGAGCCTTGGGTATTGAAAGTGCCAGCCGAGGCGCCCGGAGCGTGGATCTGGTGGAGTTCGATGCCAAGGCCAGCGATGTCTGCCAGCGTAATGCGGACTTGGTGAACCAGCTGCTGCGCAGCAGGGCGGTCTCAGTGCACCGATCCAAGGTGGAGTCATTCCTGGAGCGGGCAAGCGATGCAGACAGGTGGGATCTGGTCTTTCTTGACCCGCCGTACCCTTTGGATGAGGTGGCGCTGAGTGCTGTGCTGGAGAAACTGGCGCCGCATATGGAAGACGGTGCCGTTGTAGTGGTGGAACGGAGTTCGCGGAGCCCGGAACCGCTCTGGCCCCAGGGTTTGGAGTGTTTTGCCGACAAGAAGTACGGGGAGACCAAACTGTGGTTCGCTGAGCCTGCCTAACGCTCGCGGGCGCTAGGCAGTAATCTTGTCCAGCTCCACGCCCGTGAGGACGGTGGCGGGGTGGGGGCCGCGGGCCAGTAGCTGTGCTGTCCATTCCGGAGACCACTGCTTGCGGGTGCCCACCAGGATGATGTTGCCGGGGTAGCGGCCGGCAAACATTCCTGTTTCAGCGAAGGCTGCAACATCAGCCATGGCTTGGCGCAGTGCGCTCACTTGGCTGCGTACCAGAGTCAGCGCAGGTTCGTCGCCCACGTTGACGATCAACACGCCGTCGGGCCGCAGCCGCGCCGCTGCTTCTTCGTAGAATTCCCTGCAGGCGATGTGGGCAGGGGCTTCCGGTCCGGAGAAAATATCGAGAATCACGACGTCGAACCCCACTTGGGCGGGAAGCTCACCCAGGGAGTCTCGGGCGTCGCCGATGTGCGTGGTGAGGATGGTGCCGTCAGGCATGGGCAGCTTCTGAAGCACGAAGTCCAGAAGTTCGCGCTCAAGCTCCACGGCGTATTGTTCCGAGCCGGGGCGGGTGGCTTGGATATAGCGCGCCAAGGTAAGGGCACCGGCACCAAGATGGAGGGCGTTGATGGGTTGTCCGGGCTCGGCCGCCAGGTCCACCACATGCCCGATCCTGCGCAGGTATTCGTAGAAGATCTCTGAGGGATCGGCCAGGTTCACATGTGATTGCTCGGCGCCGCCGATGCTCAGGATGAACCCGCCCGCAACCAGGGTGTCGGCTTCGATCGTGGCGTGCTGTCCTGTAGTTCGGAGGAAGCGCGTGGCCTGGTGCTGGCCGGAGCCTGCGGCGTTCAGAGCCTGTCCTTCAAGGTGGCGAGCCGTTCGGCGGCTTGCTCGAGGACATCGGTCTTCTTGCAGAAGGCGAATCTCAGCAGGCTGCGCGTGCGTTCGGCTCCTGCCGGGTGGCAAAACACCGGAACCGGAATGGCTGCCACTCCAATGAGCCCGGGCAGGCGCCTTGCGAGGTCGACCGAGTCGTGGATGCCCAGGGGTGCTGTATCGACGTTGATGAAGTACGTGCCGCTCGGGTTGTACACACCGAATCCGGCAGCGCGCAGGCCCTCGGCGAGGATGTCGCGCTTTTGGCGGAGGGTGGCAGCGATGCCTGTATAGAACTCGTCGGGAAGGGCGAGGCCCAGGGCGATGGCGCCCTGGAAGGGTGTGCCTGAGCTATAGGTCAGGAATTGCTTGACGGTGCGAACGGCGGCCACCAGATGCTCCGGCCCGGTGAGCCAGCCAATTTTCCAGCCGGTGAATGAGAAGGTCTTACCGGCAGAAGAAATGGTGATGGTGCGTTCTGCGGCGCCGGGCAGTGATGTGATGGGCAGGTGCGCCAGGCCGAAGGTGAGGTGCTCGTAAACTTCGTCGCTGACGATCATGGCATCGTACTTTTCGGCCAGTTCCACGATCCGCGCTAGGACGGGCTCCGGGAAGACGGCACCTGTGGGGTTGTGCGGATTGTTCAGAAGGACGATTCTTGTGCGGCTGCTGAAGGATTCTTCCAAGACGTTGAGGTCGGGAAGAAAATCCGGGGCGAGCAAGGGGGCTGTGACATGCCGGCCTCCGGCCATGCCAATGATGGCCCCGTAAGAGTCGTAGAAGGGTTCGAAGGTCAGGACTTCGTCGCCGGGCTGGATGAAAGCCAGCAGGGTAGCTGCGATGGCTTCCGTTGCGCCCGTTGTGACCAGGACTTCAGTGTCCGGATCCGGCTCCAACCCGTAGAAGCGTTGCTGGTGTGAGGTGAGGGCTTCCCTGAGGGCGGGAACGCCTTTGCCGGGCGCGTACTGGTTGACGCCGGTTGCGATCGCTGACCTCGCCGCGGCCTTGATCTCCGCCGGGCCGTCTTCGTCGGGAAAGCCCTGGCCGAGGTTGATGGCACCGGTGGACAGTGCCAAGGTGGTCATTTCCTCGAAGATTGTCACTCCCAGATGTCCTCCCGGGGCGAGCAGGTTGGCGCCTGTGGCGGCACGCTGCCACGGTGCCGGTCGGGTGCCTCCGGGGGTGCCGGCGCTCATATCTAGGGAGGGGCTACTGCCTGCGGATGCCATGTCAGCCATGGTATCCCGGCAAAGTCATGGGGTAGGTTCGTCTCATGAGACGCGCGGTATGCCCTGGATCCTTTGACCCCATCCACAACGGACATCTCGAAGTCATTGCCCGGGCCGCCGGCCTGTTTGACGAAGTCATCGTGGCCGTGTCAACGAATTACGCCAAGAAGTACAGGTTTAGCCTTGAGGACCGCATGGAGATGGCCCGTGAAACGCTGGCTTCGTTGCGGGGCATCATCGTTGAGCCCATGGGCGAAGGGCTCTTGGCTGAGTACTGCCGTCACCGGGGTGTTTCAGCCATCGTCAAGGGTCTGCGGTCATCCTCGGATTTCGATTACGAGCTTCCCATGGCCACCATGAACCGCCAGCTGACTGGCGTCGAAACGGTCTTCCTGCCTGCTGAAGCGCATTACCTGCACCTTTCCTCCACTTTGATTAAGGAAATCAATGTGCTTGGCGGTGACATCTCCGATTTCGTCCCTAAATCTGTCCTGAAAAGGCTTCTGGCAGGCGAGCCGCCAGCGGAACAGTCTCGTAAGGGGTAGGCTTGACGGGTACCTTGCGCCTTAGCGCGGAGTTCCCCAAGCTGAAACCCTTGCGCATTTACCTGTGCCCGGGGCCGGTTTGAGTCCTCAAGCGTGATCAGGCTAAGATGGTACGTCGGTCATATGTTCTACAGGAGTTCTCATTAAGCGAGATGCAAGTTCGCCCTTGGCGCTGGTAGTCAAGGACCTTGGACGTAGTCCAGGGACCATGCGGACACTCAACGAGCATGTACCTGCGCCGAGTGACCTTGGTGTGGCGCTCATTGGCGTAAAGGAAGGCTCGGATGTCGAGCTGGATCTTCGTCTCGAGGCCGTACACGAAGGAATTCTGGTATCCGGAACCGTAGTCGTCGAAGTAACCGGCGAATGCGGTCGATGCCTGGATCCCCTTGCGTATGACCTTGAGGTCAATGTGCAAGAACTTTTCTTCTATGAAGGTGCTGAGCTTTCAGAAGAGGAAGACGATGAAGAGCAACGTCGAGTCGAGTACGATCTGATCGATCTTGAGCCGGTGTTGCGGGACGCAGTAGTCACAATGCTGCCGTTCCAGCCGGTGTGCCGGGAAGACTGCCAGGGCCTGTGTTCCGAATGCGGAGCGCGCCTGGAAGACGAGCCGGGGCACCACCACGAGGTCATTGACCCTCGCTGGGCTGCCCTAGCTGATCTGGCTAAGACTGACCGGCAAACCGATTAGTAAGTGTTCGTCTAAGAGAGAAATGAGATAGCCGTGGCTGTTCCCAAGCGGAAAATGTCTCGCGCAAATACACGCGCCCGCCGTGCCCAGTGGAAGGCAACTGCCCCCAACTTGGTCAAGACCATCGAAAACGGTCAGGTTACTTACAGCCTGCCGCACCAGGCAAAGGTCGTTACTGACTCTGCCGGCACCGCGCTGTTCCTTGAATACAAGGGCCGCAAGGTCGCAGACGCCTAATCTGCCGTACAGGCTGACTAAGGATGTCTTCAACTGAAGAGCTTCTGAAGCGTCTCGGTGTCTCGATTGACACCGAGACGCTTCGTCTTGCTCTGACACATCGCTCATATGCGTATGAGAACGGCGGGATTCCCACCAACGAGCGCCTTGAGTTCCTTGGCGACTCCATCCTGGGATTCTCGGTCACCGATTCTCTTTATCGTGAGAACCCCTCACTGCCTGAAGGTGAGCTCG
The DNA here is from genome assembly GCF_006964045.1 of Arthrobacter sp. TS-15. Lineage (NCBI taxonomy): Bacteria > Bacillati > Actinomycetota > Actinomycetes > Micrococcales > Micrococcaceae > Arthrobacter > Arthrobacter sp. TS-15. Next base: position 67,037 of record NZ_SDXQ01000031.1, read on the forward strand.
CCAAGCGGCGTTCCGCCGTCGTCAGTACCCGGGCGTTGGCCGGTATTGGCCGGGAGATCGGCGTCGGCGAGTTCATCTACCTCGGGCAGGGCGAAAAGCTGACCGACGGCAAGAACAAGGCCTCCATCCTGGCTGACACCATGGAGGCCCTGATCGGTGCCACGTACCTCTCGAACGACATCGAGACCGCACGGCAATTGGTCATGCGCCTGGTGGGCCCGCTCCTCAAGGACGCCGGTGCGCTTGGCGCAGGAACCGACTGGAAGACGAGCATCCAGGAGCTTACGGCGAGCAGGCAATTGGGCGCCATCCACTATGCCGTGGAAGGCTCGGGGCCGGATCACGCCCGGACCTTCGAGGCAGTGCTTAATATTGGCGGTACGCCCTACGGCCGGGGATCGGGCCATTCCAAAAAGGAAGCAGAGCAGGAGGCAGCCGCTGATGCCTGGCGTGCTCTGACTGCTTTGGACCCCACCTCCGCCGGTCCCGCTACGTCATAAACCCACATGCCTGAACTTCCCGAAGTAGAGGTAGTCCGACGCGGCTTGGCCCGTTGGGTGCGTGGACGTACCATCACCGGTGTTGACGTGCTGGATACACGCTCCATCCGCCGGCACACCCTTGGTACCGAAGACTTCATCGGTAATCTTGAACACGCCACCGTTCTCGACGTTGTGCGCCGTGGGAAGTTCCTCTGGATGCCACTTGCCATGTCGGAGTCGCCGGATCCCAGCACTGAAATCAACCGGGAAGACCTCCCCAAGGTAGCGCTCATGGCCCATCTGGGAATGAGCGGCCAACTCCTCATGCAGGACCCGGACGTTGCGGACGAAAAGCACCTCAAAGTCCGAATCAGGCTAAGCAGCGCTGACGGCATGCCTGAACAACTGCGGTTCGTTGACCAGCGCATTTTCGGCGGCCTCTTTGTGACGTCCTTGGTGCCAACGCTCGACGGCGGTCCCGGTGGTCTGGGCGAAACGCCGCTGCCCGAGATCGCCGAGGAAGCGTCCCACATTGCCAGGGACCCGTTGGACCCCTTCTTCTCCTTCGATACCTTCTACCGAAAGGTTAGAGGCCGTAAGACTGGCCTGAAGCGCGCGCTGTTGGACCAATCGGTGATTTCCGGCATCGGCAATATTTATGCGGACGAAGCCTTATGGCGTGCCCGCCTCCATTACGCAAGGGCAACGGACACACTTCGCAGGGCGGACGCGGAGCGGCTGATTGAAGCTGTGAAGGACGTCATGAACGCCGCCCTTGACGCAGGAGGAACAAGCTTCGACTCTCTTTACGTCAACGTCAACGGCGACTCAGGCTACTTTGCCCGTTCCCTCAATGCCTACGGCCGTGCTGGTGAACTGTGCAGCCGCTGCGAGGCAACAGGTTTGCGTAGCATCATGAAGCGGGAACAGTTCATGAACCGTTCCTCCTACACCTGCCCGGTGTGCCAGCCGCGGCCGCGAAATGGACGTTGGTAGGGCCAAAACTGTTCCCGAATCGGGGCGGCAATGGCAGACTGTCCCCATGAACAGCTTGGCGCTTCGAATCGCCATCGCAAACGTCAACGCCACCACAATGCGGGTGGCGTCAGTTCTACCCGCAGTGTTTTCCGAAACGGCCCATCAACCTGTTGCCCAGCCCGTCACCCCGGACATGCCATGATGGCGCGGCGGCTGGTCATTGCGGGTATTTGCCTTGCTGTGCTGATCGCCGCCGTAGCCATCATTTTGGATCAGATGGCAGCGAAGCCCGGGCCGACGGCCGCCCAAAGCACATCGTCTTCGGCCCCAACCCCAGGCTCCAACGCCACCGCTTCAGGGACCCCGACCCCAGGTGGTGCCGGGGAGCCCGCCCAGTCCGGCAGCCCGGCGTCGGGCACTGAAGGCAGCGGCGGCAGCAGCAGCGACAACAGCACCGAAGGTACCAGCAGCGAGGGCGGCCCTTCCACGGCTAAGCCGCTTGAGGTCCTGCCGCCGGTCACGACCACCCCCACCGGCTTGCCCGAACCTTCCGCCCCCGCGCCGTTGATTACCGGCTCCTTGCCCCAGCCGGGAAGTGCGGCCGGTGAAGTGGTGGACGGTTGGCCGGCCGGCGTCCTGACCTTGCCCGAAGGTACAACAATCGGCTCCACGTCAGTCTCGACCTCCGGTGATGTCGTCCAGGTTGCCGCGGATGGCGTCATCGGCAAGCCACAGGCGGAGGTTCTGGCGAACTTCCGCCAGTCCTTGGTGGCTCATGGATTCTGGTTCGAGGCGGCGCCGGCGGCGGAGGGGGCGATGGCCGAACGGTTCGTTCGTGGCACGGATACGGTCACGGTGTCAGTGACGACGACAGGTACAGGCAACTCCCGTTTCCAACTTTTGGGCAGCCTGCGCACGGCGGCGGACTAGGAGCTGCGATGTACATTTCACTCTCGGACCGAGGCAAGCGGGACAAACCGGAGGGAGGACGAACGGCACTAACAAGTGAAGTGCCGTTCCGTTTGTCCCCGGTCATCCTCTGGCTGGGCATTGTGAGCATGGTGACCGATGTTTCCTCGGAATCGGTCACCGCGATCCTCCCGTTGTACGTGACCGGATTCCTGGGTCTGTCCACCATTGCCTTCGGCCTCATCGACGGCATCAACCAAGGAGCCAGCGCGATTGTCAGGATCGCAGCCGGCTGGGCCGCCGACCGCAGCGGCCACCCCAAACGAATCGCCTTGGCCGGCTACGGCTTATCCATGCTCGCCAGGATCGGTTTCCTCTTCGCCGGCGGTTTCTGGGCGATCGCTGCGATAGTCACCGGTGACAGGATCGGCAAGGGCATTCGCACAGCCCCGCGGGACGCTCTGATTTCCGTGTCTGCACAGCCTGAACATCTGGCGCGATCCTTTGGCGTTCACAGGATGCTGGACAACATTGGCGCTGCAACCGGTCCGTTGATCGCCTTCTTTGTGTTGCTGATGATTCCCAACGGTTTCAGTACGGTGTTTGTGGTGTCTCTGGCTTTCGCGGTGATTGGTGTCGCCGTCCTGGCTCTGGTGGTGCCGGATATCAAAGCACGTGGCCTCCAAGGCACGGAGGACCGCGGGGAGCGGCGTTTGTTCGCTTTTTCCTGGAGCCACCTGAAGGAGCCGGGGCTGGGCAAGCTGCTGGTTGCTGCTGGCCTCCTGGGTTTGGTCACCATTGGTGACGGCTTCATCTACCTCGTCCTGCAGGCTCGGGATTCTTTTGCCGTACAGTGGTTTCCCCTGTTGTTCGTAGGCACCAACGTGGTGTTCCTGGCGTTCGCCGTTCCGTTGGGCAGGCTCGCGGACAGGGTTGGGAAAATTCCGGTGTTCGTGGGTGGGCACCTTGCATTGCTGGCAACGTATCTCCTGGCGGCAGCACCTTTCGGAGGGCTCTGGGCAACCATTGGCTGTCTGGTCCTTCTGGGGGCGTTCTACGCGGCCACGGACGGAGTTCTGGCGGCCTTGGCGAGCCAACTGACGCCCCCGGGAAAGCTTGCCATGGGCATCGCATCCGCACAGACGGTGGTGGCCCTCACCCGGATGACGGCATCGGCAGGTTTTGGTGTCCTGTGGTACGCAGTAGGTGCTCCAACGGCCATGGTGGCAGCGGCCGGTTTGCTCGCTTGCGCTGTGGTGGCTGTGGCTTTCATCCTGCGTGGCGCCCGGGTGGCACCGGCAGGGGACGTGAGTGACGGGGCATGAGTGGCGCGCTGGCTCAAAGTAAGTTGCGGTGGGGCGCACTCCTTGCTGTCACGGCACTGGTCCTGGTGGCGGCCGGTATTTATGCTGTGGGCGCGTACCAGCGTTTTGAAGAGAGCCGAACTGCCGCTTCATCAGTAGGCGTCACGGCAGGCCAGCCTCTTCCGGCAGGCCCGTTTATCCTTTTTCGGAATACAGCGTCGGGCCAGGGATACGGCAAAGCAGCTACAGTCCCGCTGTCGGCTCCTGACGGTCCCCGGGCCGTGAGTGAGCATGAGTGCGATCGTGTTTACGGAACACCGGAGAAAGTGGTGTGCCTGAGAACAAACCGGGGCCTGGTAACAGCGTTTGAAGCTGAGGTCCTGGACCGCAACTGGCAGCAACAGCGCTCATGGCCGGTCCCGGGAATTCCCAGCAGGACCCGCATCAGTCCTGATGGGTCCATGATCGCCACCACGGTATTCGTCTCCGGCCATTCCTATGCCGCCGCGGGGTTTTCGACCGCCACAGAGATCAGCTTCCCGGACGGCACCTCAGGAAACCTCGAGGACTTCGCCTTGATGGTCAATGGTGAGCGGGTTCTTGCCACGGACAGGAACATATGGGGTGTGACGTTCGCTCCAGGCCAGGGTGATGTCTTCTACGCCACTGCCGCTTCTTCCGGACGCATCTGGCTGGTGCGGGGGAGCATGTCCGACAGGACCTTGACAGCTATTCACGACAACGTGGAGTGTCCGTCCATTTCCCCTGACGGTACACGAATTGCGTACAAGAAGAACGACGGCGGGGCGCTGGCGCCGCACTGGAACGTCGCTGTGCTGGAGCTGGCCACGGGACAGGAAACCGAGCTCTCAGAGAAGCGCAGCGTTGATGACCAGATCGAGTGGCTGGATAACCAGAACCTTCTTTATGGTTTGGCTGACGAAACCACCGACGGAGACAGCAACATCTGGAAGCTGGGAACCGGACCCGGCTCCCAGCCCAGTTTGTTCATCGCCCATGCGTGGTCCCCGGGCGTTGTTCGCTAACGCCGTCAGCAGACCCGCAACAGCCCGCAGAGTAGCCCGCCTGATTGCGTGGGACTGGGTGTCGGGCTCGGTGACGGACTAGGAGTTGGCGTCGCTGTGCCTGTCGCAGTCGCCGTGGGGGTCGGTGCCGGTGTCACTGTGGGGGTGGCTGTAGACGACGGAGCTGGCGCGGCCAACTGCTGCTGGGCCGGCGCAGTGGTGGAGTACACCACGTCCACAAAGTAGTTCGTGGCGTTCCACGAGTTAGTGGGCATGGCGCCTCCCGAGCCGTACCGGTACCGGCCGTTGTTCGGACCGGTGGCGGTGAAGACCCCACTTGTCCAGGTCTGGTTGAAGAAGCCCTGCGTCGAAGAGTAACGGCCATTCGGTGCCCGGTAGGACACCACGTAGGTTTGGCCGGTCGCCAGTGCCACTGGTGTGGCCAAGGTGGCGGTTTGCCAGCCCGTGGCCGTCTCGTTGGTGAAGGTCACTTGCGCCAGACGGGTGCCTGCCGAGTTCCACAGCGAGCCAACGTGGGTTCCAGTGTTTCCAGCTCCCTTGTAGAAGCGGATTCCCGTCACGTTCCCGGCTTGGGACACCGTAAAGGCTGTACCCAATTCCACGGACAGGAAGTCAGAGTTTGCGGCTACCTGTGGAAGCAACGATCCAAAGATCGTGCTTTGTTGCATCGCTGGGGCGGCCGTGGTGAATTGCCAGGTGCTCGGGGGCAGGCTCTGCCCTTGTGGCGTTGCCACACCTGAGACGCTTGCGGATATCGCAGTGTTGGTTGGAAGGACAGCCGTCGGCGTGAAGGTGATGGTCCGGGTATCGGCAGACAACGCAGCCGTCCCTGCGACGGACGCGCCGTTCGCGGTCAACGTGAACGAAGCGCCGGGGTTGATGGAGGACGAGAACGTTATTGACGGCTTGACGTCCACGGGAATCCCGGACGCGCCCGGTCCTGGAACCTGCTCTGAGACCGTTAGCTGAGCAGACGTGACACTGAACACGAGATCCACCAAGTAGCTTGCAAACGAACGGTCGCCTGGGAAGTTGTTTGTATATGAATACATTCCGGAGTCAGGCGCTGTGCGGAGCGGACCGCTGGTGAAGCCGGCGCCAAACCCTCCGTCGGTGTAGGAATACTTGCCGTTCGGTGACTTGTAGGCAGCTACGTATTCTGTGTCAGCCTGGATAGATACTGGCTGACTGAAGGACGCAGTCTGCCAGCCGCTTGATGTTTCGTTGGTAAAGGTCACTGATGCCAACAATTGCCCCGCCGCGGTATAGAGGGATCCGGTATGCGTCCCGGTGTTCCCGCCCGACTTATAGAAACGGATGGCCGTGATCTGACCGGCGGTATCACTGGCGAAGCGCACGCCCAATGTCAAAGCCATGCCATCGTCCACTTCGGCGGTGGTAGGCGCTACCGTGTCCTCGTACAAGGTGCAGGGGCATACTCCCGGGGTTCGTGGCGGGGGAACGGTAGTGAAAGTCCACGAACCACCGGATGACATCGGTTGCCCGGACACTGCCGTGGCGGTGAGTGTGGCCGTGTAGGACATAGCTGCTGCAAGGGGCGCAGTAGGAGCGAAAGTAACCTTCCGTGTTGCCTGGTCGTACGTGGTGGTCCCCGCTACCGCAACCCCGTTGCTGTTCTTCAAGGACAGCGTGACGCTCGACGGCACTGCGGCCTCCGACAACACGGCTGACACAGCCTTATCCAACGGAACACTTGAGGAACCAGGCAGGGGTGAATGAGAACCAACTGTGAATGGCGGCGCTGGAATCATGACGATGACGTCAACCAGGTAGCTGGCGCTCGACCGCGAATTGGGAAAGTCCCCGCTGTACGAGTAAGCACCTGCGTCGGCATCTGCCCGAAGCGGCCCAACGCTCATGCCCGGGCCGAAACCGTTTGCGGTGGCGGAATACGTGCCTGTAGGTGTCTTGTAGGACACAATGTACTGCGTGTTGGCCGTGATCTGGACCGGCTGGCTGAACATGGCAGTCTGCCATCCGGAGCTGCTCTCGTTGGCGAAGGTCACCGTTGCCAATTGCTGTCCGCTGGCCGTGTAAAGGGCGCCCGTGTGAGTGCCGGTGTTGCCGGCCGACTTGTAGAAGCGGATGCCTGTGACCTCGCCTGCCGAAACGCTCGAGAACCGAACACCCAACGTCAGCGGCACGCCATCGCGAATCTCGGCAATCCCCGGAGTGACGCTGTCATCGTAGAAACTACAGGGGCAGGAACCGGGGACAGGCAGGGTGGCCGCTGTGGTAAACGTCCAAGTGCCGCCGGATACGACTTGTCCGCCTACAGCGTCAGTACCGGCGATCGTCGCCGTGTACTGCGTACTAAACGCCAACTGCGAGCTAGGAGTGAAAGTGGCGCGGCGGGTCGCAGCATCGTATGCGGTGGTCCCGGCCACAGGGCCGGCGGCCGACCGCAACGTCAACTGTACGCTTGCAGGGGTAACGGGCTTGGAGAACACTGCACTGACCTTCGTGGCAATCGCAACGCTGGACGACGACGGGATCGGAGAGTGCCCGGACACCGTCAAAGGAGAGTTGTCCACGGTGCTGAAGATGGCGTCCGCGAAGTAGTTGCCCCCGTTGTAACTGGCAGTCGGGAAGCTCTGCGACGTGCTGTAGACGCCTGCTGGTTCAGCTCCGAAGCCACCGGCCACGGTTAGTGGAGCAGCGGTGGACCCAAAGCTCGCCCACTGGAAGTCCTTTATGGCATAGTGCCCCCGTGGTGCCCAATACGAGACTGTGTACTTCTGCCCGGCCGCGACGGCCACGGGGTGGCTGAACAGCGTGGTCTGCCAGCCGCTGGCTGACTCGTTGGTAAAGGTGGCCGTGGCCAGGCGCTCGCCGGAAGAGCTCCAGAGCGAACCTGTATGTGTTCCTGTGTTGGCCGCGCTCTTGTAGAAGCGCACGCCGGTGATGAAGCCGTCAACAGTGGGAGTGAAGCGCAGCCCCATCTCATACGCGCCACCGTCGCCGGAGTCCTGAATGGCGGGAACTGTCTGGCCAAACACGCTATACGGTCCGCTAAGTACGAGGTTGCGCGTGGTCGGAGTTCCGATGTTGGCGCTATCGTCTACTGCCCGGACTTGGATGGTGGCATTCGCCAGGCCCTGCTGTATGTAGCTGTAGGTCCAGTTCTGTTTACCCACGGCAGGGTGCCACGTGGTGCCGGCGTCCGTGGAAACCTCGACGCCGGCTACCACACCGCCGCTGTCGGCCGCTGTGCCAGCGACGGTGACCTTGGACCCGTGGGGGATTGTGGCGCCGTTGGCCGGTGCGGTAACAGCAACCGTAGGCCCTGTCCGATCGCTGCTCGGGGCTGCGGCCACAAGGCCTGCCGCACGCGTCGCAGGCTGCACACCCATATCCGCAAAGAGATTGATTTGGGCTTGCCGCATCCGGGGATCCGCTGCCGCACCGTTGCCGTCATGCTCCTGGTCCAGACCCCAAGTCCATTGCACGCTGCCGGCCGAGAAGACCAAGGCGCCGCTCGAAGCACGATACAGCGTCACATTATGAGTCGTGGTACCGGACTTCACCGTGTTCCCATAATCCTGCAGGTATTCGGGAACGTTCCCCACCGTTGTGGAAAGCCGGATGAGGCCGGACGGGCGGAACCCGTTGTCGATGTCTTCGTTGGACTCGTAGCCCACTGTGTGTGGAGCCAAGGCAGCCGACGAGCCGGCGGGTAATGACGCCAGGGCGGTATTACGCCACAACCGGGTCTTTCCTTCCTCGGAGCTAACCGTCACGGGTAGGTCGGAGAAATTGGACATGTAAAGGGTTCCGGTCAGCCCGTTCTCCGGTAGTCCGCCGCCGTTGGCTTGTGATGCGAAGCGAGGATCTCGCCAGGTACCTGTCCATTGCGGGCTGGGGTCGATCTTGCCGTTGGACCAGGTCTCTTTATATGACGTCAGTGTGCGCCCTGCAGCACCGTCCACTATGGAGGGTTCGAACCGGGTCTTCCAATACATCTCGTTGCCTGACAGGAACTGCAGGTTAACGCCCGCATCGCGGGCCGCTGCGACGTTGGCCCGTTGGGCGCCAGACCAATATTCGTCGTGCCCCACAGAGAGGAAGACTTTGTGGTTCAGCAGTAAAGAACCGCTGCGGTCCGTATCAAGGCCGCTGATGTAGCTCACGTCGTAACCGTTTTGTTCCAGGAACCGGACCATCGGGTATTCATTGGAAAAGTAAAAGTCTCTGCCGGCATTAACACCGCGGCTGGCCATTGGACGGTTGTAGCTGATTTTGAAGGCCCTGCCGTTCTCGCCGCCTTGGTAAAAATCGGAGCCGCCATAGGTGTTGTATGCCTGCCACGTCGTATCCGACGTCTGGAACACAACATCCGAGCGGCTCGAGTCAGAACGGACAACGAAAGTTATGTGACTTTGACCGCCCGTGTCGGGTCTGGTCAGCAGCGCCACATAGACGCCCGAGACGGCCGTCGCCGGTACCTGCCACGTTGCAGACACCGCCCAATTGCCGCAATCGTAAAGCTCGGTGGCCAAATCTGTTCGACATTGGGGTTGATTCTGCCGAAAAACAGATGGAGTTACATTCGCGATCTTGCGGGCGCCGTTGCCGCCATACCAGCCGGTACGGTAAATCCCGATGGTGTAGGTGGGTGCGTCGGTATCCACCTTGAAGCGTATTGGCTGGCCGGCGTTGACGCTCATCTCGGTCGAGAAGCCTTGTAAGCTGTCGTCGCCCGGAACCTCAATGTCCCACTCGGACGGAGGGCTCCCGGGCTTGGAGTTCTCACAGACCACGGGGTTGACCACAGGATCACACGGTCCAGCGGCTACGGCTACGGGTGCGGTAAGGGGCAGCAGGGCCGCCGTCATGCCAATCACCAAGGGAACAAGAAATCCCCTGAAGACTCGCTGTGATCGGGTAGCTGAACGACCGGGCATGAGAACTCCTGGAGTGGTACGCCAATTGCCAAGACAGGCCACGCAATTAAGCGCAGCCCCTGCTTTGCCGCTCCCCAGCCAGGGTCAAGCCAAGATCTTCAGTTATGAAACCCAAGGTTGGCACCGATGATTGTTCCGTAGATCGGGACCGGATCCAGCAATAACCGAACCGAAGTTCAAGCAAAAGCCGGATCACAGGAACGAATCCGCCAAGTAACCCTTGGCAGGAGTGTAGGGGCGTGGCATGCCGCCCGCAAGAGCTTCCGCTTGCAGATCAGCATATTTCGCACAAACCGCAGTAGATTTAGTGGATACAGACACCCGGGCCACCCAGGAGAACCGAAGCACCTTGCACTTGAAAAGTTTGACTGTCCGAGGATTCAAGTCGTTTGCGTCGGCCACGACCTTCGACTTTGAACCTGGCGTCACCGCCGTCGTCGGGCCCAACGGATCGGGCAAATCCAATGTGGTGGATGCCTTGGCCTGGGTCATGGGAGAGCAGGGCGCCAAAACCCTCCGGGGTGGCAAGATGGAAGACGTCATTTTCGCAGGTACTTCTGGCCGCCCACCGTTGGGCCGGGCCCACGTCGCCCTGACCATTGACAACGCAGACAACGCGCTCCCCATCGAGTACAGCGAAGTCACTATCTCCCGCACTCTGTTCCGTACCGGTGGGTCCGAGTACGCCATCAACGGCGCCCCGTGCAGGCTGTTGGACATTCAGGAACTTCTCTCCGATTCCGGCTTGGGCCGTGAAATGCACGTGATCGTGGGACAAGGCCAGCTGGACCGCGTACTCCATGCCACCCCCGAGGACCGCCGGGGCTTCATCGAGGAAGCAGCGGGAATCCTCAAGCACCGCCGCCGCAAGGAAAAGACGGTCCGCAAGCTCGAAGCCATGCAGGCCAATCTCGCACGGCTCGGTGACCTCACGGCAGAAATACGTCGGCAATTGACTCCGTTGGGCAAACAGGCGGAGATAGCCCGCCGCGCCCAAACAGTCCAGTTCGACGTCCGGGATGCCCGCGCCCGGCTTTTGGCGGACGACCTTGTCCAACTGACAACCACCCTTGAAAAGGACGTTGCAGACGAAGCCGCCCTCAAAGAGCGCCGCCGGGTGGTTGAGGCAGGGCTTGGGACGGGTCGGCGCCGCCAAGCGGGATTGGAGCAGCAAGCCGCCGAAGCCACGCCGCGACTCAATGCCGCACGGGAGCAGTGGTACCAGCTTTCGGCCAACCGGGAACGACTCCGCTCACTCGGATCCTTGGCCAGCGAACGCAGAAGACTCCTGGGTTCCGCGGAGGCCTCACCGGACACCGGACGTGACCCCGAACAACTCGAGCGCCAGGCTGCCCGGGTCCGTGAGGAACAGACTGCCCTCGAACACGACATCCTCGCCAAGCAGGCGGCTCTTCTTGAGGCAACGGTTGCAAAGGACTCGGCCGAGGCGCTCGCAGCTGCGGAGGACAAGCGCCTAACAGCCATGTTGAGGGCGGCCGCCGACCGCAGGGAGGGGCTGGCCAGACTGGCAGGCCAGGTGGCCGCGGCCAGGTCCCGTGCCGAAGCTGCCGAGGCCGAACGTGGTCGCCTCAGGGAATCCCTCGCTGCAGGTGACGAACGGCGCCGCAAGGCGCAGAGCGAGTTCACTGCCCTCGAAACGCAAGTGGCTGGCGTTGAAGATGGCGAAGAGAGCCTCGACGCTGACTACGAGAATGCCAACGAGGTCCTGGATGCAGTCCTCGCGGAGATCGAGGAACTGAAAGCTTCCGAGCGGGAAGCTGTCCGCGAGCGGGACGCCCTGACGGCACGACGCGATGCCCTTCAACTCGGGCTCAACCGCAAGGACGGGTCGGGAAGTCTTCTGACGGCTGAGGGCGTTCTTGGACCGTTGGCGGCGCTGGTATCCATCGAGCCGGGATACGAGGCCGCCATAGCTGCCGCCTTGGGCAGTGCCTCGGACGCCTTGGCGGTTGCCGACACCGACAGCGCCCTGGCAGCCATCCGCCTGCTGAAGGATAACGACGCGGGGCGGGCATCACTGCTTCTTCCCGGAAGTACTTCCCCCGGTGAAGATCCCGGCACCAACCTCGAGCTTCCCGCCGGCTGCCGTTGGGCTGCCGACGTGGTGAAGATCGCTGATCCTGTTGCCCAAGGCGCGCTCGGGCTCCTGGTCCGTACCGCCGTCGTTGATGACGTTGCGGTGGCGGCAGCTCTCATCGCAGATAATCCACACCTCAGGGCGGTGACCCGCGAGGGTGACGTTTTTACCTCCCTGACCATCACAGGAGGATCTGCCACCGCGCCGTCGCTGCTGGAAGTTCAGGCGGCAGTGGACGACGCCGTTGCCCGGCTCCAGGAGGTCACGGCCCGTCTGGAACGTGGACGCTTCGCCTTGGCCGCCGCTCAAACCCGCCGTGCCGAAGCGCAGGACCGCGCGGACGCCGCTTTGGAGCGGTTGCATGAATCGGATGCCCGCCTTGCCGCTGTTGCTGAGCGCCTGGGTCATCTCAACTCCGTTCTTCGCAGCGCTGTGGGCGAAAGCGAACGGCTCGCCACGTCCATGGCCAAGGCCGAAGCCAACATCGCAGAAGCCCAACTTGACCTTGAAGTCGCCGTGGAACGCCTCGCTGCGGCCCAGGAAGCACCTGACGAGGAACCATCCACGGAACAGCGGGATGAACTCGCTGTCCAGGCCAGGACTGCCCGGGCATTGGAAACCGAAGCCCGGCTTGCCCTCCGGACATCCGAGGAGCAGTTGGGAGCCATCAGCAACCGGGCGGCATCGCTTGAGCGCGCCGCGGCTACCGAACGGCGTGCCCGTGAGGAGGCCACCCGGCGCGCGCAACGCCGACGCGCGCAGGCGCAGCGTGCGGCGGCGGTCGCGTCCGCTGTGGAGCAGACCCTCAGGTTCATCGACGTTTCAGTTGACCTGGCCGACTACGATCGCGACCTTGCCGAGCAAAAGCGGGATGAGTTGGAGAAGGAACTCGCTGAGGTTCGCTCGGGCAACGACGCCTTGGCGCGGGAGCTTGCCGAGCTAACGGACTCGGTACACCGGGATGAGATGGCCCGGACGCAGCAGCGGCTCCGTATCGAGGCTTTGGAAAGCCGGTCCATTGAAGAGCTGGGACTCTCAGCCGAACAACTCATTGCCGATTATGGTCCGGATAAAATGGTGCCCCTGCCTCCCGGATCGGCTACAGATAAGTGGGCCGAACTCCGGGCGCCTGTTGACGAAAACGGTGACGCCATCATTGAGGGGATTCCGTTCGTCCGGGCAGAGCAGGAGAAAAGGCTGAAGAAAGCCGAGCGTGAGCTCGGGGCCCTTGGCAAAGTGAACCCGTTGGCGTTGGAAGAGTTCGCCGCCCTGGAAGAACGGCACCAGTTCCTGAGCTCGCAGCTGGAGGACCTCAAATCCAGCCGCAAGGACCTGTTGGACATCATCAAAGAGGTGGACAACCGTGTCCAGCAGGTGTTTACCGAGGCTTTTGCTGACACGTCAGCCCAGTTCGACCACGTCTTTGCCAGGCTTTTTCCCGGCGGTGAGGGCAGGTTGGTTCTCACGGACCCCGACGACATGCTTAATACCGGGATTGAAGTGGAGGCGCGTCCGGCGGGCAAGAAAATCAAGAGGCTTTCTCTGCTCTCTGGCGGGGAGCGCTCACTGACGGCAGTGGCGCTGTTGGTGGCCATCTTCAAAGCCCGCCCCTCGCCCTTCTATGTCATGGACGAGGTAGAGGCGGCGTTGGACGATACCAACCTGGGCCGACTCATCACCATCTTTGAGGAACTGCGTGAGTCCAGCCAGCTGATTGTGATCACCCACCAGAAGCGCACCATGGAAGTGGCAGACGCGCTCTACGGAGTGACGATGAGGGGCGACGGCGTCTCAACCGTGATCAGCCAGAGGCTCGGTGCCGGGGCATAGCTTTATGAGAAGGTAGGGGAGTGAACGATTTCCTACCCATAATTCTGTCCATTCTCGCTGCGCTCGTAGTGGTCGGCGGACTCGTGCCGGTACTGATGAAAGCCCGGAAGACCGGCGCAAAGTACCCCGGAACACGTGACGCGAACGATCCCGTCCAGTCATCGGCAGCAGGCGGCGGAACCCTTGTGGAGGACCGCCCGGATGCGGTAAAGGCTCCGGCCCCGACCTTCGACGGAACCGTTGCGGATACAGACGTCCCGGATGACGCCGCCGGGCTAGAGACCATCGCCATCGATACACCGGCGCCGGTGGAGGGTCGCCTGACCCGTCTTCGTGCCAGGTTGATCAAGTCCAACAACATCCTGGGCAAGGGCCTCCTCGCACTGTTGTCCGGCGACAAGATCGACGAGAACGTGTGGGACGAGGTAGAAGAGACCCTCCTGCTGGCCGATCTTGGAACCGAACCCACCATGCAGTTGGTCGACGCCCTGCGTGAGCGCGTCAAGGTTCTGGGCACCCGCAGCCCCGAAGACGTCAAGGCGATGCTCCGTGAAGAACTGATCAAACTGGTTGATCCAGGCATGGACCGTTCCTTGAATGTCGAGCGCAAGGGCGACCGCCCCGCCGTCGTGCTTGTTGTAGGCGTGAACGGCGTTGGTAAGACCACCACCGTGGGCAAGCTGGCGCGTGTGCTGGTGGCTGAAGACAAAGATGTCCTGTTGGGCGCCGCAGATACTTTCCGTGCTGCTGCTGCCGAGCAGTTGGCCACCTGGGGACAGCGCGTGGGTGTGCCCACCGTCAAGTCCGACATCGACGGCGCCGACCCCGCGTCGGTGGCTTACGAAGCGGTGAAGGCCGGCATCGATCAGGAGGTCGATGTGGTCATGGTTGACACCGCAGGACGCCTGCAGAACAAAACCGGACTCATGGATGAGCTCGGCAAGGTCAAGCGGGTCATTGAGAAACTGGCAGAAGTGGACGAGGTTCTGTTGGTCCTGGACGCCACCACCGGACAGAACGGACTCAATCAGGCACGCGTCTTTGCGGAGGTAGTGAACATCACCGGCATCGTTTTGACCAAGCTGGACGGAACGGCCAAGGGCGGCATCGTGGTGGCTATCCAGAAGTCTCTGGGAGTTCCCGTGAAGCTCATTGGTTTGGGCGAAGGCCCGGACGATCTTGCACCGTTCGACGCCGAAAGCTTCGTGGACGCACTGCTCAACTAGCACCCCTGTTTCAGCGCCGCTCCCGACTGACTGGCGCACGTGTTGTTCCGAGGACTCGGATCAACACGTGCAGCCGGTCAGTTTTTGGGTTTAAGGGGTTCGCGCGCCGGCAGCCATGCCGCCGCCGTAAGGAGGAGCACGCCTCCGGTGATGCCGAACGCCCATCCGTAGCCGAGGCGGTCAGCGAGGAGCCCGGCCACGATCGGACCGACGATCGCACCCGTGTCAGCGGCCATTTGGAAGATGGCCAGTACTTTCCCTCCCGAGCGTCCGCGGCCGATGACATCAGCGACAGCAGCCTGCTGTGCCGGGCCCAGCAAACCGGAACCGAAACCCGCCACTGCTGAGGCGATGAGGAATCCGGTGAGATCCGTGGTGAGTCCGATCACGCCGGTGGCTGCGCCCGTGATGAGCAGGCCGGGAATCAGCAGCGGCTTTCGCCCCCAAGCGTCCGCGAGCCGTCCACTGAACGTCAGGGCAAGGGCGTTGCCCACGGCAAAGATGGCCAGGGCCCAAGCGGCGGTCTCCGGCGCGGACTGCAGGACCGCAACGGCGAACAGCGGGATGGTGGCCATTCGGACGCCGAACGTCACCCAGCCGTTGCCAAAACTCGAGAAAATGGCGGCACGGTACGCGGAGTCCGCCAGTGCTTCCTTCACGGTCATTGCCGGGGCAGGCGCGGTGTCCTCGGCCGTGTTGCCTTCCCCGCTAAGCATGGTGCGTACCACCAAGGCAGCTACCAACAACGCTCCCGCGTAGGCAAGGAAGGGCACGCGGAGGCCAAAGCCTGCCAGCAAGCCGCCCACTACCGGCCCCAGGACGCTTCCAATCAGGAAAGCTGAGGCGTAAGCACCGGACACCCGTCCCCGCCGCTCGGGTGGCGCGAGCCGGATGAGCAGTCCCATGGCGGCCACGGTAAACATCACTGAGCCGGCCCCGCCTAGCCCACGGAAGATCAACAGTTGCCAATAGTCCTGGGCAAAGGCGCAAGCCGCCGTGGACACTGCCACGATCAGCAAACCGCTGACGTAAACGTTCCGCTCGCCGAACCGGCCTATCAGTGCACCGCCAGCGGGGGCGAAGACCAGCCGCATGAAGGCGAAGATGCTGACGATCACCGCGGCAGCCGTAGCGCCGACGTCGAACGTTGTGGCGAATTGCGGAAGAACCGGGGCCACCAGGCCAAAGCCCAAGGCAATGAGGAACGCCGCGGCCAACATCACTTTGATGTCGCGCGGAAGGGGAGTCTTGTCCGGCCTGATCCTTTGGGCTTTGACGGATCTGGGCGACTCGGTCATACGGTGCTGGTCCTTCGGTGGGATTCACGGTGGTATTTCTGGGGCAAATGAGGTGCATGTGGTGCCAAACCGGATTTTTCCGGTGAAGTCCGACGCCTGAAACATATCCGTAACACCGGGGATATGCACCATTTACGTTGGGGAGGTTGTTGTAACGAGCCCGCAATGTAAAACCTGCGCAGGTGAAACACGGCGGCACAAAACTCTTAAGCAGGACGCAAACGGCGTCAGGACAGCGGTTGAACCGCAGATCTAGCAAGAGAGGAACGTGCACCATGGAACTTACCGCAGGTCACGTATGGGTCATGGTGGCGGCGGCGCTTGTGCTGTTCATGACACCTGGTCTGGCATTTTTCTACGGCGGCATGACACGCGCCAAGGCAGCCCTGAACATGATGATGATGAGCTTCATCTCCATCGGCATTGTGGGCGTCGTCTGGGTGCTCTGGGGTGCTTCGATGAGCTCCGGCGAAGGCTTCATGCAGATTGTGGGTAACCCCTTTGCTGCCTTCGGTCTTGCCGGGGTGGAAACCACACCCGACGCCATGATCAAGATTGGTTACGCGGCAACCTTTGCCATCATCACGGTAGCCCTTATCAGCGGCGCGATTGCTGACCGCGCCAAGTTCGGCGCCTGGAGCATCTTTGTCCCTGTATGGGTCACCCTGGTTTACTGCCCGCTGGCCTACATGGTCTGGGGTGGCGGGTTGTTCGGTCCCGAAGGTGCGATCGGCAAGGCCCTCGGCCCGGCCATTGACTTTGCCGGCGGCACCGTAGTTCACATCAACGCAGGTGTAGCGGCACTTGTCCTGGTACTCATCATCGGCAACCGCCGCGGCTTCGGTAAGGACCCGAACCACCGCCCGCACAACATCCCGTTCGTGATGCTCGGTGCTGCAATCCTCTGGTTCGGCTGGTTCGGTTTCAATGGCGGCGCAGCTACCACCGCTGAACAAGCGGGCCTGATTTGGATCAATACCCTGGCGGCCCCTGCAGCAGCCATGATCGGCTGGCTCATCACCGAACGCATCCGTGACGGCCACCCGACGTCGCTCGGCGCGGCATCCGGTGTGGTTGCCGGCCTGGTAGCTATCACCCCGGCCTGCGCAAACGTGGACCCCATTGGCGCCCTCGGCCTGGGTGTAGTTGCCGGTGTTGCTTCCGCCCTGGCAGTCGGCCTGAAGTTCCGTTGGGGCTTCGATGACTCCCTGGACGTTGTAGGCGTCCACCTCGTTTCCGGCATCATCGGCACCGTGGCCCTTGGCTTCATCGCCAAGTCCACTGACGGCGTGGGTGGTGGCCTCTTCTACGGCGGCGGCATGGCACAGATGTGGGCACAGCTCGCAGCAGCCGGTATTGCGATTGCCTTCTCGGCCATCATGACGGCCATCATTGCCTTCGCCATCCACAAGACCATGGGCTTCCGTGTCTCCACTGAGCAGGAAAACGTTGGCGTGGACCTCAGCCTCCACGCTGAGACGGCCTACGAGTTCGGAGTCAATGGCCACGGTGGCAGCTTCCAGCCGTTGCACAATGCAATGACAGGTAAGGCAGACACGGCAGCAGACGCCAAGACCCCCGCAGAAGGCAAGGAGAGTGTCCAGGCATGAAGCTCATCACAGCGATCGTCCGTCCCGAAAAGCTTGAAGCAGTCCGGGAAGGCCTCGAATCATACGGGGTCCAGGGCCTGACGGTCAGCGCGGCAAGCGGCTACGGCCGTCAGCGCGGCTACACCGAGGTGTACCGGGGAGCCGAGTACAACGTGGATTTGTTGCCGAAGATCCGCATCGAGGTCCTTGCCACGGATGAGCAGGCAGATGACATCCTGGATGTCCTCATCGCCAGCTCAAACACAGGCCGCGCCGGTGACGGCAAGGTGTGGACCGTGGATGTTTACGAAGCAGTCAGGGTCAGGACCGGGGAGCGCGGCGCAGCCGCAATCTAAGTCCCTGACGCAGCAAAGCGGGCCGGGTACCAGTCAAGGTACCCGGCCCGCTTGTGCTGTTAACGCTGTCTTGGATGTGCCATCAGTCTTTAGTCCACGACGCCGGTGGGCCAGTTCGCCGGCCCCGCGCTGCCGGCGTCGTACTCGTCCAGCGGGACGTCGCCTGCCTCCCAGGCACGGAGGACCGGCTCGATGATCCGCCAGCAGTCCTCCGCGGTGTCGCCTCGAACAGACAGCAAGGGGTCGCCGTTCAGGATGCCTTCCAGCACCTCACCGTAAGGGAGCATTCCGGCTGCGCTGAGCTGCGCCACCAGACTAGCCCGGTCCAGCGTGAAAATGTCGCCGGGTCCGTTGACGTCGATGTCGAATTCCAGCACGTCGGGTCCGAAACCGATCCGCAGCTGGTTGGGGGAGTCCACGCCTGAGAATCCCTTCGGAAGGTGGGGGACAGGGCGGAAGGTGATCACAGCTTCCTTGCGTCGGCGTCCCAGGGCCTTGCCCGAGCGAAGGATGAAGGGAACACCCTTCCACCGCCAGTTGTCGATCTCCACCCGGACTTCGGCCAGGGTTTCGGTATTGCGGGAAGGGTCTACACCCTCTTCGGCAGCGTAATCCGGAACTGTCCGTTCGCCGAGTGTTCCCGCCGTGTAGCGGGCGCGGCCAGTGGATTCGCTGTACGGAGCTTTGATGCTGCTGGCCCGCAGGACGGTTGCCACGGCGTCACGCAGGTCCCGTTCCTCTATGGTGGCCGGGGCGTCGATCGCCAGGAATGCCATGATGTGCAGCAGATGGCTCTGGATCATGTCCCGCAGGGCGCCGGCAGTGTCGTAATACCGGGCCCGGCCCTCCAGTGCCAGGTCCTCATCAAAAATGACCTCCACCTTTTCGATGTGGTCCCGGTTCCAGACGGGCTCCAGGAACCTGTTGGCGAAGCGTAGTCCCAGGACGTTCAGTACAGTGGCTTTACCCAGGAAGTGGTCCACACGGTGGATGTGGTCCTCGGGAACCAGCTCAGCAAGTGTTTTATTGAGCTCGTGCGCAGATTCTGATCCCGAGCCAAATGGCTTTTCCATCACCAGGCGCGTTCCAGGGGGTAGCTGATCCCGGTGGAGGACCTCGCAGGCCTTTTGGCTGACGTGCGGGGGCAGAGCGAAGTAGATGGCAATGGGCCCCTCCGGCTGCGCGAGCAGGTCCGCCAAGGGGCCGTCGGCGGTGACATCCACCTGATGGTATTCAGTGCTGGAGGCGACAGCAGCCACGTCAGCGCGACCCTCGGCATCGGCGGTAGCTGACGCCGCAGCGAAGGCGCCATTGACCCGCTCCTGCCACTGTTCGGGGGACCAGGGGTCAGAACCCGCCCCCACCAATCGCAGGCCGGGCGCCCGGCCGGTAGCCAGGAGTCCGGCCAGGCCGGGCAGAAGCAGCCGGCCCGTCAGGTCCCCGGACGCGCCGAGGATGAGCAACGTTTTTACAGTTGTTTTGCTGGTCACTGTGCCAGCATGCCATCTTGCAGGTGCGACTTGGTACCCTAGATAGTCGAGTCCCGTAGTCGAAACAGAATTGTTGGCTGAGGCAGGTTTGCCGGGGCAAGAATGATCAGGACTATGGCGTGCCGCATTGGCCGCCATTCGTAGACCATCGAAAGAAGTGCACGGCGCGTGTTCAATTCACTCTCTGACCGGTTGACAGCAACCTTCAAGAACCTTCGTGGCAAGGGCCGCCTCACCGAGGCTGACGTCGATGCCACAGTTCGTGAAATTCGCCGTGCCTTGCTGGATGCGGACGTTGCAGTTTCCGTGGTCCGCGAGTTCACAGGCCGCATCCGCGAACGTGCCCTCGGCGCCGAAGTCTCGGGAGCGTTGAACCCGAGCCAGCAGATCGTCAAGATCGTCAACGAGGAACTCAAGGAGATCCTCGGCGGCGAAACGCGCCGTATTCGTTTGGCCAAGACCGGCCCCACCATCATCATGCTCGCCGGCCTCCAGGGTGCCGGTAAGACCACTCTTGCAGGCAAGCTATCCAAGTGGCTCAAGTCCCAGGGCCACAGCCCCATGCTGGTGGCTTGTGATCTCCAGCGCCCCAATGCCGTGACCCAGCTCCAAGTGGTGGGACAGCGCGCGGGCGTCCCGGTGTTCGCTCCGCACCCCGGTGCAACGTCCGAGCTCGAGCACCCTGCGGGCGACCCCGTAGCCGTCGCCAAGGCCGGTGTTGAGGAAGCACGTCAGAAGTTGCACGACGTCGTGATTGTTGACACCGCCGGTCGTCTCGGCGTCGACGCCGAGATGATGGATCAGGCCCGCCGCATCCGTCAGGCGATCATCCCCAACGAAGTTCTCTTCGTTATCGACTCCATGATTGGCCAGGACGCCGTTAACACGGCGATGGCCTTCGATGAAGGCGTTAACTTCACGGGCATCGTTCTGTCCAAGCTCGACGGCGACGCCCGCGGCGGTGCCGCGCTCTCGGTCGCGTCCGTCACTGGTAAGCCGGTGATGTTTGCCTCCACCGGTGAAGGCCTGGATGATTTCGAGCTCTTCCACCCGGACCGTATGGCTTCCCGCATCCTGGACATGGGCGACGTCCTCACCCTGATTGAACAGGCCGAGAGGTCGTGGGACAAAGACGAAGCTGCCCGGATGGCGAAGAAGTTCGCTGATCAGGAAGACTTCACCCTGGACGACTTCCTCGCCCAGATGCAGCAAATCCGCAACATGGGCTCCATGAAGAAGATGCTCATGATGATGCCGGGTGCGCAGAACATCCGTCAGCAGCTGGAGAACTTCGACGAAAAAGAGATCGACCGCGTTGAGGCGATCGTCCGCTCCATGACTCCGCACGAGCGTGTTGCTCCGAAGATCATCAACGGCTCACGCCGTGCCCGTATCGCCAGGGGTTCCGGTGTGCACGTGTCCGAGGTCAATGGCCTGTTGGAGCGGTTCGCGCAGGCCCAGAAGATGATGAAGAAGCTCGCTCAGGGCGGCGGCATGCCGGGTATGCCCGGCATGCCTGGTCTCGGTGGTCCTGGCGGCGGGCGCAAAAACGGGAAGAACGCCCCTAAGAAGAAGGCTCGTTCGGGCAACCCCGCAAAGGCGGCACAGGAACTGCGTGACGCTGAGGCCAAGCGGGCCAACGCGGCCTCGGCAGCACCCACGGGCGCGGCTTTTGGACAGGGTGCCGCGGACTTCGATCCGTCGTCCCTGAATCTCCCCAAGGGCTTCGACAAGTTCCTCGGAAAGTAAGTAGTGCTTCCCAAGGAGCCGGGATTTCCGGCCCTTGGGATGTCAGAGCCGTGGAATAGGCTGAACCAATGCATAAGCAGCGCGTAGTCTTCGTTCACGGCCTGGGCAGTTTTGGTGCTGCGGCATGGCCGAAGCAACATGGCATGGCCCTCGCTTATGATGCCCTCTTCCTTCGGCGGCACGGCTTTGATGCCGTCGCCGAACCAACGGAATCCAATGTGGCGGCGGACGTTGCCATTGTGATCAATGCCTTGATTGACTCCGGTGGAGGCCACATCGTGGCACACGAGCAAGGCGCCATCTCCGCCATGCTGGCAGCAATCGAACGCCCCGAGCTGGTGCATTCACTCACTTTGGTGGAGCCAGCATGTTTGTCCCTGACTGCTGAGCTTCCGGCTACGGGTTCCCACCGGGCACTCATGGAACCGCTGTTCGACGCCCGCACGCAGCTCAATGACGCCGATTACCAGCGTGAATATTTCCGCCGTGCTTTCTCTGCTGAAACGGGTGGGCTGGACACTGCGGAAGCACGCCGTTCAGCCCGCCGGCTCAGACTCCAGGCGCCACCATGGGAGGCCCCGCTCCACATTGTTCCCGGGGTTCCCACTTTGGTTCTCACCGGCGGATGGGAGCCGCTTTACGAGGAAATTGCCGGCTACCTCCAGGAGACCGGTGCCCTTCGCCGCGTAGCAGCGGGAGGTCACCGGCCCCAGGATTCGGTTGACGGCGATCAAGCCATTCGTTCGTTCATCGCCGAGGTTGGCAGGGCAAGGTCAGTTCAGGCTTCCTGATTCGGCTGGTCCCTAATTCAGGGGACGTGAAGCTCCGGTAGGTACACCTTTCCCCCTGAAGCCAAGAACTCCTCGCTCTTTTCGCGCATCCCGTTATACATTCCTGCGATTGCAGCCTGGGATTCTGCCGAACCGTATTCGTCGCGGATGTCCTGGCTGATGCGCATCGAACAGAACTTAGGTCCGCACATGGAGCAGAAATGAGCGGTTTTTGCCGGTTCTGCGGGCAGCGTCTCGTCGTGGAAAGCTTCTGCGGTGACAGGGTCCAGGGACAAGGCGAACTGGTCCCTCCAGCGGAACTCGAACCGCGCCTTGGACAGCGCATCATCACGTTCATGAGCTCCCGGATGTCCCTTGGCGAGGTCAGCCGCGTGCGCCGCGATTTTGTACGTGATGACGCCAGTCTTGACGTCATCCTTGTTGGGCAGCCCCAAGTGCTCCTTCGGAGTTACGTAGCAGAGCATCGCGGTGCCGTAGCGTGCAATTTCCGTGGCGCCGATGGCCGAGGTGATGTGGTCATAGCCGGGGGCGATGTCGGTAACCAGTGGACCCAAGGTGTAGAACGGCGCACCCTTGCACAGTTCCTGCTGGCGCTCAACATTCTCCCGCACCAGGTGGAAGGGAATATGGCCGGGGCCTTCCACCATGACTTGGACGTCGAACTCCCACGCCCGCTGTGTCAGCTCCGCGAGTGTATCCAACTCGGCGAACTGCGCGGCGTCGTTGGCGTCCGCAATGGATCCGGGACGCAGCCCGTCTCCCAAGGAGAACGCGACATCGTACTGGGCAAAGATTTCGCAGAGCTCGTCAAAGTGCGTGTAGAGGAAGTTCTCCTGGTGGTGGGCAAGGCACCACCCGGCCATGATGGAGCCGCCGCGGGATACGATGCCCGTGACCCGGTTGGCGGTCAACGGCACGTACCTCAGTAAAACGCCCGCATGGATGGTCATGTAGTCCACGCCTTGCTCGCATTGCTCAATGACGGTATCGCGGAAGATTTCCCACGTCAGCTTGTTGGCCTCGCCGTTAACCTTTTCAAGGGCCTGATAGATAGGGACTGTTCCGATCGGGACAGGTGAGTTGCGGATGATCCATTCACGCGTCGTGTGGATGTCGTCCCCCGTGGAGAGATCCATCACCGTGTCAGCGCCCCACTTGGCAGCCCACTGCAGCTTGTCCACTTCCTCGGCGATGGAGCTGGTGACCGCTGAGTTTCCGATGTTGGCGTTGATCTTGACCAGGAAAGCTTTGCCGATGATCATTGGTTCGGATTCGGGGTGGTTGATGTTGTTCGGGATGATCGCCCTTCCCGCGGCAACTTCGCTGCGGACGAGTTCAACATCGCAGTTCTCCCGCAAGGCGACGAACTGCATTTCAGGAGTTACAACTCCCTGCTTCGCGTAGTACATCTGCGTGACAGTCCTACCTTCCACGGCGCGGCGTGGCACGGGTTGCGCGCCCTTCCACTCCGCTGACGCTGCTCCACGCCGGACTGCGGACTTGCCGTCGTCGAGCAGGTTCCGCTGCCGACCGGAATAGGCTTCCGTATCTCCGCGGGCTTCGATCCACGGTGCACGGAACGGCTCCAACCCCACCACCGGATCGCTGCCTGGGCCTGCTGTTCGGTAAACCTGCAAAGGTGGATTGACTAGCCCGTTGGGGGAGGGCTCCAAGGCGATCGCGGTGACGGGGACGCGTATGCCGTTGTCCGGATCTTCCAGCCACGCCAACGAGTGGGACTGCAACGATTGCGTGACGGGCTGTTTTTGGTCCATGCCGAACTGATTTTGGACAGGGCTGTGCTGTGTTTCTGCGGTGCTCAAGGGAATACTCACTTCCTTCGCCGGCATTACCCGGACAGGTTCAACGGTCGCAGACTGCATCAGTCCGATCTCAGCCCCTGCAAGGGCTCCCGTGTGGTCGTAGACGAAGCTACCACAGCTACGAACCACCGCCCAGTCACATGGTGGGAACGGCTCTGCCATGCCACCCGGCTACGCTTTTGCCATGGCCAACATCATCGAATTCAGTGGACCAGTGCTCGTCTCGGCGGACGAAGAGCGCCAGGGGCTATGGTCAGTGGACGGCACCTTGACGTTCCAGCGTCCCGCTTCTGCGCCGGACAGAGTGCTGGACGGTTGGGTCCTGCCGGGTTTGGTTGACGCTCACTGCCATGTCGGACTCGGTGTTGGAGGAGCCGTTGATGAGCACGCCACGCTGGCCCAAGCCCAAGCAGACCTCGACGCCGGGACGCTGTTAATCCGCGATTGCGGATCGCCCTCGGACACCCGCTGGGTACAGCAGCGATCGGACTTGCCCCGCTTGATCCGTTCAGGCCGGCATATAGCGCGGAGCCGGCGGTACCTCCGCGGCTTGGGGCATGAAATTGAGCCCGCTGAACTGGTTGAGACCGTACGAAAGGAAGCCCGGGACGGCGATGGCTGGGTGAAACTAGTGGGCGATTGGATAGATCGCGACGTCGGTGACCTCGCGGTTTCCTTCCCGGCCAGGACCGTGAAGGATGCCATCTCAGCGGCACATGATGAAGGTGCCAGGGTCACGGCTCACTGTTTCGCTGAGGACACCATTGACGACATGCTCGATGCCAATATCGATTGCATTGAGCACGCTACCGGTCTCCTCCCGAGGCACCTTCCCCGCTTGGTGGAGCAGTCGGTGCCGATTGTTCCCACGCTGGTCAATATCGCTACCTTTCCCGATATTGCCGCGCAGGCAGAGCCAAAGTTTCCGAAGTACGCGGACCACATGCTGCGTCTGTGGGAGCGTCGCCATGAGCGTGTGTTGTCGGCCTTCGAAGCGGGGGTTTCGATGTATGCCGGGACTGATGCCGGCAGCGTCATTAGGCACGGTCGGATTGCGGAGGAGATGAAGGAACTGCACGACGCCGGCCTTCCGCCGGCTGCGGTCCTGAACGCCGCATCCTGGGGTGCCCGTGCGTGGCTGGGAGCCGAGGGCATCAGTGAAGGGGCCAGCGCCGACGTCGTGCTCTGCAGTGAGGATCCGCGGCGTCAGCTGCGGACTATGGACGAACTCCGGCACATCGTGATTCGAGGGAACGTCGTGCGTTAGGAATAAATTGAAGCTTCAAGTAATTTAGATAGGTAAGAAGGTGCCGATAAGCGGCCACCTCGGAACCGGGAGCTTCACATGACCTCATCATCCAGCCAGGATCTTCTGCCTGCCGAACTCACCATGGGCACCGTCATGCTCAAGGTGGGCGACATGAAGGTCATGAGTGACTACTACCAGCGGGCCCTTGGCCTGGACGTGGTGGCCGAGCAAGACGGCGGGCTGTATTTGGGGCGTGTCGGCAAGCCGGTCGTCCACCTCGCTCCCGCGGCTGGCCTGCAGATTCCGGGTCGGGGCGAAGCCGGCCTGTTCCACACGGCCATTCTGTTCGAGGACCAGCCCTCATTGGCCGCCACCATTGCCACGGCAGCCGAATACGAACCCCGCGCGTTCGCAGGCAGCGCCGATCATTTGGTCAGTGAAGCGTTCTACTTCACCGACCCCGAAGGCAACGGCATTGAGCTGTACTACGACAAGCCCCGTGACCTCTGGAAGTGGGATGGCAAGAACGTTGTCATGGACAACGTTGCTCTCCCGCCGCAGCGATTCCTGCAGCAGCACCTGAGTGAAGCTGCCGTGACCGGGCAGCGTGAGTCGGCGGCCGGCGTCGGGCACGTTCACCTGCAGGTGGGTGACGTGGAGACCGCGCAAAAGTTCTACGTTGAAACCCTGGGCTTCGAGCGCACCGCAGGCTGGCACGGCCAGGCGCTTTTCGTCTCCGCGGGCGGCTACCACCACCACATGGCCATGAACGTCTGGAACAGCCGTGGAGCGGGCCCGCGAAAGGACACGCTGGGCCTGGGGGAGGTCCTGATTCAAGTCCCCGGCGCCGATGACGTGGCCGCGCTTGCTGATCGCCTCAAGGTTGCCGGTGTGCAGAGCCACCACACCGGTGCCGAGCTGCGCTTTGATGATCCTTGGCGGAACAAGCTGCGCGTCACCGTGCGCTGAGGACCAGTCCGCGCCCCCGGCTGCACTAGGCTTGGCATGACGGCACGGAACCTCCGGGTTCCTGTGCCGCCGCCCCGTCAGCACGAAGGAATGAGAGTACTTTCCATGGGCTTTGCCGAAGTTTTTGTAGCCACCCACGATGAAGCGCTCAAGCGGGCTGCAGCCCTGGAGAAGGGTGCAGGTGTAACCGGCCCGGCCGTTCGGATTGACGGCATCACCGATTTCGAAGTCGAACAACTGGGCGACCTCGCAGGACAGGCTGTTCACGCCGCCGGAGCTGACTACGAGCTTGCCCTGGTTGACGTCACAAGCGACGCCCTCCTGGGTGTCCCTGAAGCCATGGTGCGGGCCCTTGCCGAACTGCTCACCTATGAGAGCGAAGGCGACGCCAACGTTCTTGACGACGTTGCCGCTGCATGGGCTGAACAGGACGATATGCCTTTCGATGCCGCGCAATCGCGCCAGTATGTCCAGCAGTTGGCTGCCCTCGCGACGGACGTCGAGAAGGCGGAGCGCGCCGGGCTTTACGTCTGGTCCGAATGACGCCCCTGTTCGCTTAAGGCTGCACCATCAACCGCGGGAGTGGGCAAGAACACGCCGGGTAGGGGGACCGGAGTCGTATTTGCTCCGGGCATCTGGCACAATAGACAGGTACTCGATCGGTGCGGCCCCTCTCTCCGTGCTCGTATCTTGTCCTTCGAACCGTCTAGTACGGCCCGCCCCACGGGTGCAGAACGTCGGGTTCAACCTCGTTTCAGAAACAGGAGTGACCACAAAAGTGGCCGTAAAGATTCGCCTTAAGCGCTTCGGTAAGATGCGCGCACCGTACTACCGCATCGTCGTCATGGATGCCCGCGCCAAGCGCGATGGCCGTGCCATTGAAGAAATCGGCAAGTACCACCCCACCGAAGAGCCGTCGTACATCGAGGTCGCTTCCGAGCGCGCCCAGTACTGGCTTTCCGTTGGTGCCCAGCCCACCGAGCAGGTTGCCGCGATCCTCAAGATCACCGGTGACTGGCAGAAGTTCAAGGGCCTGCCGGGCCAGGAAGGCACCCTGAAGACCAAAGCTCCGAAGGAAGCCTTCGTAGCCCCGGAGAAGGGTTCCGTTATCATTCCGGAAGCCATCACCAAGAAGGCCAAGAAGGACGAAGCCGAAG
Organism: Arthrobacter sp. TS-15; assembly: GCF_006964045.1. Classification (NCBI taxonomy): domain Bacteria; kingdom Bacillati; phylum Actinomycetota; class Actinomycetes; order Micrococcales; family Micrococcaceae; genus Arthrobacter; species Arthrobacter sp. TS-15. Next base: position 94,306 of record NZ_SDXQ01000031.1, read on the forward strand.
CTCCGGCCGAGGCTGAAGCAGAGACCACCGAGGCTGAGTAAGTTGCTGGCAGAAGCGCTCGAGCACTTGGTCCGTGGGATCGTTGACAGCCCTGAGGATGTCAAGGTCAGTGCCAAGAACAACCGCCGCGGGGAATCCCTCGAGGTGCGAGTTCACCAGGAGGACCTCGGACGGGTGATCGGCCGACAGGGACGCACCGCGCGTGCATTGCGCACGGTGGTTGCAGCCCTGGCCGGTGGCGAGCAGGTCAGGGTCGACGTCGTCGACACCGACCGTCGCCGGTAACGCGCTCAGCACTACTTGTCTTAGATCCGGCCCCTTCACCGAATATGGTGGAGGGGCCGGATTGCTTTATCCACAATTTCCTGTCTTTGCCGCCGCGCGGCGCAGGCACTATAAGAATTTAGAGGAACCCATGCAGCTCCAGGTGGCCCGGATCGGCAAACCGCACGGTATTCGCGGCGAGGTAACGGTGCAGGTACTCACCGACGCGCCTTCCGAGCGTTTCGTCGCTGGAACCGAGTTCGTTGTGGAGCCCGCCTCCGCTGGCCCATTGACCATCCGCAGTGCCCGGTGGAATAAGGACATCCTCCTGCTTGGCTTCGAAGAAATTGCCGACCGCAATGCTGCCGAGGTCATCCGGGGAGCGAAGCTCTTCATCGAAACCGAGGAACTAGACGACGAAGACGACGACGAGGGCTGGTACGAGCATGAGCTGGTTGGCCTGGAGGCCCGCGTTGGCTCGCAGGTAGTGGGCAAAGTAGCTGCTCTCACCACCCTTCCAGTCCAGGACCTGCTGACGGTCAAGGCTGCCGATGGCAAGGAAATCCTCATTCCCTTCGTCGATGAAATCGTTCCGGAGGTCAACGTCGAGGAAGGCTACATCCTCATCACCCCACCATCAGGCCTGTTTGAGATCAACGACGAGAACGTCAAGGAGCCCAAGGATGGCGCCGGGGATGATGCCTAAATGAGGATCGATGTTGTCAGCATTTTTCCTGAGTACCTCGCCCCGCTGGAGCTCTCGCTCATAGGCAAGGCCCGGCAGGACGGGTTGCTGGAGCTGAACGTCCACGATCTGCGCACGTACACGACGGACAGGCACCGGACGGTGGATGACACCCCGTATGGTGGCGGCGCCGGTATGGTCATGAAACCTGAACCGTGGGCGCAGGCCCTGGAATCAGTCGCAACCGTCCGCGAAGGCTCACAACCGGTGCTGATAGTTCCGTCGCCGGCAGGGGAGAAGTTCAACCAAGCCCTGGCGTATGAGCTCGCCGAAGAGCAACACCTGGTCTTCGCCTGTGGCCGATATGAAGGCATTGACGAACGCGTCATCGAGTGGGCCCAGGATCATTTCACCGTCCGGCCTGTCAGCCTCGGCGACTACGTCCTCAACGGCGGTGAAGTGGCAGTGTTGGCCATGGTTGAAGCCATTGGACGCCTTCTTCCAGGGGTGGTTGGCAATCCGGAATCGCTGGTTGAGGAATCCCACTCGGATGGCCTTTTGGAGTATCCCGTGTACACCAAGCCCTCAGCGTGGCGGGACCACGACGTCCCTCCGATCCTGCTCAGCGGGAACCACGGCAAGATCGCCCAGTGGCGGCGCCATGAGCAATTCCGCCGCACGGCGGAGCGCAGGCCGGATCTTATGGAAGGGCTCGACGCCGGCGGGTTGAGTCGCGCGGACCGGCAGGCCCTCGCGGAGCTCGGGTACGACGTCGTCGATGGGCGCCTGCGTGCCAAGCCCGGCGGCAACGCCGGGAACTAAGTCACGTCCCGCCGTCGAAAGGTGCGGGGCGCCGGGCGGTTGGCCGGATGGCAGCACATATGGCAGAATTAACCCTTGTGTCTGCTGGGCTGACACCTGCCACAGGGGGAGTTGAGCCAACAGTCGGACAACCCGGTGACGCCAATCAGTGGCGGAACCGGACACTAAGAAACTTCGGCGGAGATTTCCGGTAGGCCTTTGTGCCCCGGGCTTGTCCGCCGTAACCCAAAGTGAATGACCTGTGGCGTTCACCAGGAGTGGATTAATGCATATCCTCGATAGCGTAGATGCAGCCTCGCTGCGTAACGATGTTCCTGAGTTCCGCGCGGGCGACACCCTCAAGGTTCACGTCAACATCATCGAAGGCAAGAACTCCCGTGTTCAGGTATTCCAGGGCTTCGTCCTGGGCCGCCAGGGCGACGGCGTTCGCGAAACCTTCACCGTGCGCAAGGTTTCCTTCGGTGTCGGCGTAGAGCGTACCTTCCCGGTACACTCCCCGATCATCGACAAGATCGAGGTCGTCACCAAGGGTGACGTCCGCCGCGCCAAGCTTTACTACATGCGCGCACTGCGCGGTAAGGCTGCGAAGATCAAGGAAAAGCGCGACTTCGCCAAGTAAGTCCTCCGACTTACGTAAGGGGTCCAGGATTCGTGCCCGGTTGTTCCGGAGCAATCCGCAACGCAACAGGGATACGAGTCATGGACACATCAGAACGCCAGCCCCGGAAACAGGGCTGGCGTTTTGTTTTGCTCGCACTAGTGCTGGCCGTTGCGATCAGCGGCCTGGTCCGGTCCTTGTGGCTGGATGTGTACTACATTCCCTCCGAATCCATGGAACCCCTTCTTGAAGAAGGGGACCGGATCCTGGTTTCTCGGACGGCCTTCGCCTCTGAACCGATTCGCCGCGGGGACATTGTGGTTTTCGACGGCCGCGGTTCCTTCGACCCCCTGAGCAGCGGACAGGGTCCTTTTGTTGATGCGGTGTCCGCCGCCAGCCAATGGTTTGGGCTCACCGGCAGCGACACCACGTACGTGAAGCGTGTCATAGGGGTGGGCGGCGACCACGTCCAGTGCTGCGACACGGCAGGGCACCTCACGGTGAATGGTCAGGTTCTTGAGGAACCCTATCTGTATCCCGGGGACGAGCCCAGCAAACAGAAGTTCGACGTCGTGGTCCCTGATGGTCGCCTCTGGCTCATGGGTGACCACCGTTCACGTTCCGCTGACTCGCGCGGGCTGCTGGGTGCCCCGGGTGGCGGCATGGTTCCCGTGGATCGGGTTGTAGGCCGACCGGTCCGGATCGTCTGGCCACTTGATAGATTTGCAGAGATGCCTCGCTCAGAGCAGGCCGAAACACCACCGAAGAACGGACAGTAAATGCCGGACAAAGCTCCAGAGAACCCCGAGCGTTACGACGACGACGCCCGGCTCTCGGATGGAACGGCCAGTGCCGCCGGCACGGCTGAGTCCCGCCCGGATGACGACGTGACGCCTCGGCCCGAAGAATCGGACGGGCCTCGTGCCAGGGACTCCGAAGGAGGCTCCCACGCAGCCGAGAAACCACGCAAAAACCCCGTTCTTGTGTGGGTCAAGGAAATCGTCACCGTTGTGGCGATTGCGCTGGTGCTGTCCTTCCTGCTCAAGACTTTCCTGTTCAGGGCGTTTTACATCCCCTCCGAGTCCATGGAAAGCACGTTGGACGTCAATGACCGCATCTTCATCAACCTCCTGGTGCCAGGGCCCTTCGACCTCGAACGCGGGGATGTTGTGGTGTTCAGGGACGCTCAGGCTTGGTTGCCGCCAGTAGCCACGAAGCCGGCCGGACCCATGGACTGGGTGGGAGACGGCCTGGAATTCGTCGGCCTGGCTCCTGACAACAATGATCAGCACCTGGTCAAGCGCATCATCGGGCTCCCGGGGGACCGGGTGTCCTGTTGTGATGCAGAAGGCAGGCTTTCCATCAACGGTGTGCCTGTGAACGAGACTTACATCAATCCGGCCGAGGTGCCGCAGCCGAAACCCTTCGATATTGTTGTTCCGGAAGGAAAAGTTTGGGTGATGGGGGATAACCGCAACCACTCCGAGGATTCCCGGATGCATCAGGAAGTCAACGGCGGATTTATCAACATCGAGGATGTTGAAGGTAAAGCCACCGTTATTGCCTGGCCGATCAACCGATGGACCATCCTCGATAACTATCAGGACGTTTTCCGTGACGTCCCTGACGGCACCCCGGCTAAGTAAGGCACTTGGGCACAGCAATGGCATCAACGGCTACCGGCTCCAAGGTCAAGGCGCAGAGTAAGACACAGAGCAAGACGCAGGGCAAGGCAACGGCTAAATCCACTAAGCAGGCCAAGAGCCGTGTGGGTGTCCCCACCCTCGATGTCGAACGGTCTTTCTTATCCTCCGGCGTCCGTTTGCTCGCAGGAGTGGATGAGGTTGGGCGGGGAGCCTTGGCCGGACCGGTCAGCGTTGGCATTGCCGTAGTAGACCTTGCCGAGCATGGCCTGCTGGCTGACGTCAAGGACAGCAAGCTGCTCAAACCCGAGGATCGGGACAGACTGGAGCCTCTTGTTCGACAGTGGGCTGTGGCCTCCGCCGTCGGGCATGCATCGTCCCGGGAGATTGACGAAATCGGCATCATCGCCGCCTTGCGGCTGGCCGGAACCCGTGCTTGGTTTGAAATCCTTGAAGGCGGCATCACTCCGGATGTTGTGCTGTTGGACGGCAGCCACAATTGGCTTTCGCCGGACGTTCAGGCCTCGCTCTTCGACAGTCCCGACCCCGGCCCTTGGTGCGAGGCGCCAGTGCATACCAGGATCAAAGCGGATATGAGTTGTCTCAGTGTTGCCGCCGCCAGTGTCCTGGCCAAAGTTGCCCGCGACCGGATTATGGTGGACCTGCATTCGGAAATTCCCTCCTATGGCTGGAACGTCAATAAGGGTTACGCCACTTCCGCTCACCGTGAAGTCATTCGCTCGCAAGGCCCCAGTGCCCATCACCGGACAAGCTGGAACCTCACCGGTCCTGATCTGGCCTGATGCCTCAGACCCACGCCGCCATCCCATGTGGCGCTTGCTGCCCGGCTGATAGTGCAAGATGGAACTATGAGCGCCGAGGACCTTGAGAACTATGAAACCGACATGGAGCTTCAGCTCTACCGCGAGTACCGGGATGTTGTCGGTCTGTTCAGCTACGTAGTGGAAACCGAGCGGCGTTTCTATCTGGCCAACCACGTGGACCTTCAGGCCCGCAGTGCGGACGGGGAAGTCTACTTTGACCTCACGCTTCAGGACGCCTGGGTCTGGGACGTTTACCGCTCTGCCCGCTTCGTCAAGAATGTTCGCGTGATCACGTTCAAGGACGTCAACGTAGAGGAACTGCCGCGGAGCGAGGACCTGGCTTTGCCGAAGGATGGCGGTCTTGGGGACCTTGGGGATCTCGGAAACTAATCAGGCGCTCCTCAGTATTCCTCCACAGCACTGACTTCCGCAGGTTTACCCACATAGCTAATTGACACCCTGCCGCCGCACCACGCCAGCCTGAAAACTGGTGCTTGGAGGTGGTGGTCATGAGAGCAAAAGACCTGCTTGGCCGTAACGGTGAAGCATTGGCGGCAGATTTTCTGGAGAACCAGGGAATGCGGATCGTCGATCGCAATTGGCGGTGCCCGGACGGTGAGATCGACATCGTGGCGATCGAGGGCGACATCTTGGTTGTTGCCGAAGTAAAGACCCGGAAGAGCCTGGACTACGGTCATCCTTTTGAGGCGGTGGGTGCCGCCAAGCTCGCGCGTCTTCATCGTCTCTCGTTGTCGTGGTGCCGCGAGCATGATCTTGCTGCTCTGCGCACGCGGATTGATGTTGTTTCCGTCATTGACAGCGGCGTCGGTGAACCGCAACTTGAGCACTTGCGCGGTGTCGGCTGATGGGGGTCGGACGCAGCTACTGCGTTGCCTTGGTGGGGCTCAACGGTTACATCGTGGAGGTAGAAGCTGACATTGGCCAAACGCTCCCGAACTTCGTCATCCTGGGGTTACCAGATGCCGCTTTGAATGAGGCTAAGGAGCGCATTCGTTCGGCCGCCCAAAACTCGGGAATTCCCCTCAGCCGGCGTAAGATCACGGCCAACCTCATTCCCGCATCTCTTCCCAAGCGAGGCTCTGGATTTGATCTAGCCATCACCATGGCGGTGCTCCGTGCTGCCGACGATATCCGCGAAATTGGCGGAACCGTGTTTATTGCAGAGCTGGGGCTTGATGGACGATTGAGGCCGGTACGTGGCATCCTCCCTGCCGTCATGGCGGCTGTTCAGGCGGGTTACCCGGACGTTGTGGTGGCTGACGCCAACGCTAAGGAAGCGTCGCTTGTCCCCGGAGCGAAGGTTCGCGGCTACAAGACCCTTGCCCGGCTTGCCTACGACTTCGGCGCGGATCCCAAAGACCTCGCCCTCGACTACAGCCCTGTTGACGCCGATGTGCCTGCGGATGACGCGGGCCACGTCCCGTTGATGCCGGATCTCTGTGACGTGTCGGGCCAAGGCGAGGCAAGGCGCGCCTTGGAGGTAGCCGCTGCCGGCGGCCACCACATGTTACTGACAGGACCCCCGGGGGTACGTCCTTAACCATGTATGCGTGAAGGCATTCGAGCGGCGGGGCTTACCGTCAAACATGTGCGCGGAAGCAGCGCCTGCCCGAACCCGCCAAGCTGCTGCCCGGGCTCGCCGTTGGTGCGGACTCTGACGATCTTCAGGCCATGCCTAAGCATCGCGGCCGAGATGGGTTCACGACTCCGGGCCCAGCCGGGTCACGAGGTCGAAGCTATACGTTTCCGTCTACGACGTCGCGCTTGCCGTCGGCCCCTACCGGTACAGCGACACTGGCGTCCGCCCGAAGGCCGGAACGCGCTGGAGGAGTACGCGCAGGCGTTGGCTGTCTGGGTGACGGTCCTGCCCTCGGCGAGTAACGCTAGACCGCAAGATCGCAGTGATGGTTCTCTTCCGGCTCCATGATCTGGTGCAGCGGGTTGCCGTGGCAGGTCGGCCGGCAGCCTTGCTGCGGTGCCAGGCCCGCTGCGTCGAAGAGTTCATGCAGCCGAATGCGAAGACTCTTCGGAGCCTGGGCCGGCCGCGCTGGAAGGCCGGGACGAGTTGGTGCGCCGGTAGTGCCGGTTCCTGGGCAGCAGGACTGCAGCAGCCAGGAGTGAGGCTATGAGGGACGCCGCCAGGATCCCTGTCGTCGCCTGGTCACCATAGTTGCTGCCGTGGCCGAAGCTGAGCTCCGCGACCAGCAGGGAAACGGTGAAGCCGATCCCGCCGAGGAGCGAAACCCCGAAAATATCGATCCACTTGATGGAGCGGTCCAGTCTTGCCCTGGTGGCCTTGGTAATCAGCCAGACCGTTCCGAGAATTCCGACTGGTTTGCCCATGACCAAGGCGATGATGATCCCGACGGTCACCGGGTTCGAGAACAGGGATCCGATCCCATCCCGGCCGCCGACCTGTACACCGGCGGAAAAGAAGGCAAACACCGGCACAGCGATACCAGCCGAAACGGGGCGCAGCCGGTGCTCCAGGATCTCGGCCAACCCCCCACCCGGCTGCGGTCCGCCCTTGGAGTGAGCGAGCGGAACAGCGAAGCCCAGCATGACTCCTGCAACAGTCGCATGGATCCCTGAATTGCGGACCAGTACCCAGACGGCAGCGCCCAGGGGAAGCAGGATCAGCCAGGCCGCTGTCCGTGTAGCGAAGAACCGCCGGTACCGGTGTGCAAGAAGGGTGTAGGAACCTAAGGCGAGCAGCACCAGCAGCAGCAGCTCCGGACGAATGTCCTGCGAATAGAAGAACGCGATGATGCCAATGGCGATCAGGTCATCAACCACGGCGAGTGTCAGGAGGAAAATCCGCAATGCGCCCGGCAGGTGCGAACCGATCAGGGCCAGAACAGCGACGGCGAAGGCGATGTCCGTCGCCGTCGGGATCGCCCATCCCCTCAGCGTTTCTGGACTGGCCAGGTTGACCACGGAATAGATGATGGCGGGAACAGCGACCCCACCGGCGGCGGCGGCAACGGGCACGACCGACTTGCTGGGCTCGCGCAGATCCCCGATCAGGAACTCCCGCTTAAGTTCAAGGCCGACGAGGAAGAAGAAGATGGCCAGCAGACCGTCCGACGCCCACTCGCCCAGGCTGAGTTCCAGATGCCACGGCCCGTATCCGATCCGGATATCCCTCAGCTGGAAGTAACCGGCGGAGAGCGGGGAGTTTGCCCAAATCAGCGCGATGATCGCAGCTGCCACGAGCAGCGCGCCGCCGACAGTCTCTTTGCGCAGGACGGAACCGATGCGCAGCAACTCGGAAGAACTTTCCCCTCCGAGCAGGAAGAAGCGGGGGCGGGAGTCCGGTGAGTTCTGGTCCATTCGGTGCGTCCTCGAGTAGTCCCGACAAGACAATGTCCCTCGCCGACGTAGTGGTCAGCGCAGCCGGGCGAATGTCACGTTAGCTCCTCCATGAGCCGGGCGAGAATGTCATTCATGGCGAGCAACCCGACGAGCTGATTGCCTTCCACAACGACGAGCCGGCTGAGGTGATAGCGGCTCATCAGGGCCGCTGCCTGGCGGACGGACAGGTCCTCGTTGACAGTGATCGCGGGGATCGTGGCGGCGTCATAGACGTTCAGGAGGTCCACATCCCCCTCCTGCGCTACGACGGTGTCCAGGAGTTCTCTGTAGCTGAGCAGGCCGTAGGCGTCGTGGGCGTGCTGCCGCTCCACTACCAGGCTCTTCACCTGGCGCTCCTTCATCATCGACAGCGCCTCCCGCAGCGTGCTGTAAGGGGAGATCGTGACGACCTCGGCGACCATGACATCTTTGACAGTGAGCATCTCTTTCCTCCTCGTAACGTTTCCGGGCCTGCTTCAGGAGCCCTCGCGGCGCAGATGCTCCTCGAACCTGACCACCTGCCGCATATCGATCCCGGTCAGGTGCTCAATCGGAATCGCGAAGGCCAGGCCCCGGGATTCCGTTCCTTGAACCAATATCGAGTGCAGTTCCTTCAGGATGGGGGCAGTCAGGTGAGCGCCGACGACCATCAGCAACACGGACTGCGTCCCTTCGAAAGTGAGCCCGAAAAACGTCTTCCGGGCCTCACCCCCGATGCCCTTGCCCGGCAAAATGGTCACCCCCGTGGCACCGGCCCGCTGCGCATGTTCAATCACCCTGTCTTCAAGCTCGTCAGGGGCGATCACGATGACTGCTGTGAATTTCATGCCGGTTCCCTCCTCAGACGGGGAAATCTCTCCATCACCATGGCATACACCATGACGGAAATGACGGGGAAGATCGAGGCATACGCGATCAGCCCAAAACCGTCGATCAGGGCGTCGCGTCCTTCGACCGCTGTTGCCAGGCCGATGCCAAGGGCTGTTACCAGCGGCACGGTGACCTCCGACGTCGTCACCCCGCCCAGGTCGAAGGCCAGCGCGATGATGTACTTCGGGGCGAAGAACACCAGCACGATAGCGACGGCGTAGGCAGTCATGATGAAGTAGTGGAACGGCCCTCCCACCAGAATGCGGTAGACGCCGAATCCGATCCCGAGGGCGACGCCAACGGCCACAATGACCCTGACGGTGAACGCGCTGATCTTCCCCGGGGATGCTTCCTGGGCCTGTTCTCCGATGGCGACCAGGGCTGGCTCGGCCATGGTGACCGCGAAGCCGATGAGGAATGCGAAGAGCAGGATCAGGGCCGGGATTCCCTTCTGAATCAGCTGTTCCGCCATCAGGGTCCCGAGCGGGAACAGCCCTAGCTTGAGCCCCACGACAAAGGCATACAGTCCCACCAGGACCATGATGAAGCCGATGACGACCCGCAGGGGGTGGGGCAGCTTGCGTCGGAGCGCAACCCATTGGAAGAAGAGGACAACGCCCACGATTGGCAGCACTTCCCGGATCATTCCGGCGAGGCCAAGGATCACGCCGACCACCCAATCCGTTGGGGCCTCCCCGGTGTCGGTGACCGGCGGAGCCGGCCCGGCATCGCCGAAGGTGTAGACCCAGATGCCGTAGAGCTGGACCCCGATCATGGGCACCATCACGCACAGCGCGACCAGGCCAAAGCCGTCGGCCAGCAGGCTGCGTCCCCTGATGGAATTCGCCAATCCAAGGCCGATCGCCGCGATCAGCGGGACACTGACGATGTTGGTGGTGACCCCGCCCGAATCGTAGGCAAGACCAATGATCTCGGGCGGGGCGATATACGTCAGTCCCAGCGCCATCGCGTAGCCGGCGATCAGCAGTTTGTACACGGCCCAGCCCCGCAGGACACGCAGTACGCCCAAGATCAAGACCAGACCCACCGACACAGCGATGACAAAGCGCAGCACCAGCGCATTGATCCGACCATCGCTGACCAGCTGGGCCTGCTCCGCGACAGCGATCACCGCCGGCTCCGCGACGGAGGCAGCGAAGCCAATGGCAAACCCAAAGGGCAGCAACAACCCGAGCGCCCCGCTCCGGACAAACTGATTAGCCAGGTTCTTACCGACCGGAAAGATACTCAGATCCAGGCCATGCAGGAACAGGGCAATGCCCACAGCCACGATCAGGAGCCCCGTCACCAGCTCCAGTGGGTCATCGGGCATGGAGCGGAACACCAGCAGTTGGAACAGAACAACCACGATAACGATGGGCAGAAGGTTCCTGAGCGCCTTAAGGAATTCGCGGGCAAATCGGCTGAGGTGCGCCATCGGGTCCTCTCCCGGAATGATCCTGCGAGTACCTGGCTGAGTACCTGGCTTTTCAGTTCGCCGATCCAGCCCAGTCGCGTCTGCCAACCGAGGCTCCGGTGTGAATCGGCGACACGGGCGGGTCCACGATCGTCATCGCTCCATCCCTGCGAGCCGGGCGACCCGGCGTTCGAGTTCGGCTATGCGATCGGTGATCGGCTGGCTGTGCAGGAGCTCGGCGACCTGATCGGCCTCGTCCTCCTCGAGCACGATCCTTGCCACGGCCCGATCGGGCTCGGCCGAGTCGTAAACGAAGATTTCGCGTCTGCCGGGATGCGCGACGAGGATGCGGAATTGCTGGCCGTCGCGGGTCTGGCAGTCGTGCAGCACGCCGGAGCCGGGAACGGTGGAGTGGGTGGTCTCCATTGGGCCCTCCGTTCCGTCGGTTCTAGGGGTAGATCCAGTCTCCCCGTGCGGTCAGGGAGGTGCCATTGGGCCTGACACCCATTTCTGGTGCGCCGCGCGCACGGGTTTCCGCCGCCCGTGGGTGCGAGCCCTCATGGACAAAGGTCGCGGGCCGCGCAAGGCTAGTACGCATGCGGACCGCGCTCGAAACCAGGGCCGCCGGAAAGGCACGCGGCGTGCCTCCGAAAGGACCGGCACAGTTGCTGTTCTGGCGACTGTTCTTCATCAACGGATTGCTCTTCGCGGCCGGCACACTCGTGTTGGCGCTCTCGCCCGCGACGGTGTCGTCGCCCGTCCTGCTCACCGAGGTGCCGGTCCTGCTCATCGGACTGGCACTCATCCTCGCTGCCAATGCCGCCCTGGTGCGTGCAAGCCTGGCGCCGTTGGACGCCTTGACAACCGTGATGCGCCGAGTGGGCCTGCTACGGCGCGGTGGCGATCGGGCGCCCGAAGCCGGTAACGGCGACCTCGGGCACCTGATCCATACCTTCAATGAGATGCTCGACCGGCTCGAGGCGGAGACCAGCGCGAGCAGCGCCCTCGCGCTGGCCGCGCAGGAGGGGGAACGTCAGCGGATCTCGCGGGAACTGCACGACCAGATCGGCCAGAGCCTGACCGTTGCTCTCCTCAGTCTCAAGCGAGTTGTCGACCGGTCTCCCGACGATCTTCGCGAAGAGAGCCTCGTCGCGCAGGAGGCGGTCCGGGCGAGCCTGGAGGAAGTCCGCCAGGTGGCGCAGCGTCTGCGCCCGGGCGTGCTCGCGGACCTCGGCCTGCGGAGCGCCCTGACTTCGCTGGGTACAGAGTTCTCCCGCTCGAGCGGGATCCCGGTGACCTGGGAGCTCGATGACGAACTCCCCGAGCTCAGCGGGGAGGTCGAGCTGGTGCTCTACCGCATTGCGCAGGAGGCGCTCACCAACGTCGCCCGGCATGCACACGCGACACGAGTCGATTTCGCGCTCACCTCGTCCACGACGGGGCTAACCCTGCGGATTCGAGACAACGGGCAGGGCGGTGACCTCCGCGAGGGCGCGGGCATCCGCGGGATGCGCGAACGGGCCCTGCTCATCGGTGCCGAGCTGACAGTCGCCGCACGGGCGAGCGGGGGGACCGACGTTCGCCTCGTCGTTCCCGGAGTCGAGGCGGGGAGCTGATCCGATGGGCGTACCTACACGTATCTTGCTCGCCGACGACCACGCCCTGGTCCGCCGTGGCCTTCGCATGATCCTCGACGCGGAACCCGACCTCACCGTTGTGGCCGAGGCCGCCGACGGCACAGAGGCCGTCGCCGCCGCGACCACCGGCGGGGTGGACCTCGCTATTCTCGACATCGCCATGCCCCTGATGACCGGCATCCAGGCGGCTCGACAAATATCGCGGAACGCGCCCGACGTGCGGATCCTCATCCTTTCGATGTACGACAACGAGCAGTACTTCTTCGAGGCGCTGCGCGCCGGGGCTTCGGGGTATGTGCTCAAGTCGGTCGCCGACCGCGACCTCATCGAGGCGTGCCGTGCAGCGATGCGCGGGGAGTCGTTTCTCTACCCCGGCGCGGTCACCGCGCTCATCCGCGACTATCTGGAGCGCGACCGCCGTGGCGACCGGATGCCGGACAGTATCCTCACGCCCCGGGAGGAGCAGATTACGAAGCTCATCGCAGAGGGGAACTCCGCCAAGGAGATCGCGGACATCCTCAGGATCAGCGTGAAGACCGTCGATCGCCACCGGGCCAACGTCCTGCAGAAGCTCGGGTTGCGCGACCGGCTGGACCTCACAAGGTTTGCCATCCGCACCGGGCTCATCGAGCCATAAGCGGTCCGACCTGAGGAGCGGACGGCTCATGACTGCACCACCACAACCTGTCGTTGAAACTCTCGGCCTTGTCCAAGATTTCGGCAGGACACGTGCACCGTGCAGCCCTTACCCGAGAGTCGCCGGCGGTGAATTCCACGATTTTCTGGGCCCCCACAGTGCAGGCAAATCCACCACGCTGAGGATTCTCCTGGGCCTCATCGGCCCCGCCGCCGGTACAGCCCGGTTGTTCGGCCTGGTCTCCTGGACCGATCCTGTCGGAACGCGCCGGGACGTTGCAGTCCTCCGGCTCACGGTTGTACGTAGGAGGGCGGGAAGCGGTCATGGCCCTGTCAGATGAAGAGCCTGCTTCTCGCGGGGTGTGGGCGTTCACCATCGATACCTCACCTGACAGGAGACTTACCGATGAAGGTATTGATCACTCCTGCAAAGGAACATCTACAGTTCCTTGCGGCGGAACAGCATTACGGCCAGACAGACCAATGCCAGAGAGAGCACGAGCGACGTCGTAATCGCCCAGAATGACGTCGGAACCTCAGCGCCGGAGGCAATCGACGTTGCCTGGCCGGTTATGCCTGCCGGGGAGTAGCTGTTGAGCGGGTTCCAGTTGGCACCGATGGACAACAGCACGTACGCTCCGAGTCCGGCCCCGGCGGCTCCCGCCGAGGATGGTACCAGGATGGACAAGAGGGCCATGAGGGCAACAAAGAGCACGCCCAGCACTAGCCAGAGAAGCGATGACCTCCACAGGGTGTTTCCCGGTGCTTCTCCGAAGACAGAGGCGGGGGTACTTAAGAGATACAAGCCGAAAAGGGGCTCTTCATCTCAGGTCTCGGGATCGGGATGCTGACCGCGACGGCGACCGCTCACCTTCACGATCTGCACGTGCGGCACCGTCCTGGAGCGTCGAAGCAGCGTTTCGAAATCGTGTCCACGCTCGCAGTGGGGCGCGTCGGCGCCGTGGCCGCCCGCACAGCACTGGCCGCCGGACTCGACGTCCACGTCGCCGGTTCCGGACCAGCGGAAGACATCGCGCTACTCGCCGAGGTGGTTATCCCGGGCGCCCGCGCCATGACGGCTGAGGACGCGGTCGAGGATGCGGAGATCGTTCTCATCGCCGTACTGCTGCACAAGTTCAACGACCCTGTCTGGCCTCGATGACGTCGTCGATTTCGAGGGCATTTGAGATGCGCGTTAGGTCGGCAACGCGTGAAAGGTCAAGTGCGAGCAGAGCCTCGATCCGTCGGCGGGCTTCGACGACGATGTCTTCTTGGATATGAAGCTGTTCGGCCGTCTTACTCGCACTGAGATTATTGTGAATGAGGGCTGACAAAGTTGGTACGAGCGACGGATCTTGGGCCGCGTCGTTGGCACGTAACGGGCCAAGCACGTCGCTCACATAGTGGTCCAGGGCGGATACGTCCGGGAGCTGAAGCAGAAGCCCAGTCAAACCTAGATCGCGCAACACCAGGGTCGCGGGGGGACCCTCACGAAGGGCCGCCAGCTCAATGGCTCCGCGGGCCGTTGCAAATGCTGCCGGATAGTCAGCGATGCTTGTGACCGGTCCCGTGATGACAGCGTGCGCTCGATCGGTGTTTTGGGCGCTTTCTGATGGAATCCGGCTGACTTCGTCGCCCATGCCTCGCACTTCGTCGATTGGCGTCGCCGGCCCCAGCGGCCAGAGAGCAACAACGTACCCCTCGTGAGATCCGAGCAGCGGCTTTGGTGAGACTTGTTGGGCCATCCGCGCGAACGTGGCGGCAAGCCAGTAGGGTAGGGCGCCCTCGTTGTAGCGTTCAAATCGGACTGCGATGACTGCGTGGGGAAGTGACAGATCGTGGCCGAGGCGTGCGGCTTGGGTCAAGAGCGCTGTAGACCCGTGCCCTTTACCTGACAGGAGTTCGGCGAGAATCTCGCCAGTTTCCCGCCACTCTGCCTCGGTCGCTGTCCGGGTTCGAAGGAGTTCCAAGGCCAGGGGCGCCGCGGCCCGTTCCATCGCCTGGCGATCCAGCGGTCGGAGCTCGGCGACCCTACCGCTCGTCCAGATCCACGCGACGGCCTTCTCCTTGATCAGCACCGGAACCTGAACAACAGTCCGCGTCCCTCTTGGATCCGGAAGATGCACATCGGTCAGCAATCCGGCATTATCTGCCGGCTTGGCATCAAGGAGTGGGAGTCCGGCCGCGTTCGCGAGGAGGGTAGCCGGGAGCGCAACGCCATGACGTTCGGTGTTGCAGAGGATGGTCCCGTTGGTATCGCACACGGCGACGGGACGATCCAGGATCTCTGCCAGGGCTCCGCCAAGGGCCCTAACTCCGCCCCCTTCGAGCGTCAGGGCCATCAACCGCTCGTGGATCGATTCGGCTTGCCTTTGCTGTTCGTACTGCTCCTCGAGCGACTCATTCAGCTCCTTGAGGGCCGTGATCCTGTCCGCCTGTTCCGAGCGCAGCCGACTGGTGGAGATGGCTACGGCCGCCTGGTCTGCCAACATCAGGAGACGCGATTCTTCTTCCTTAGTGAAGTGATGGGGTGATCGGGTGTAGCAGTTGAGGGTCCCGAGTGTTTCATCGGCGGAATTCAAAGGCACTGAGATCATGGAGCTGTAACCTTGGTCTCTTGCCGCAGCTCTCCAAGCGAGCATCGCCGGATTACTTCCGAAGTCTTCGATCTGCACTGGAACGCCCATCGCGAACGCTTGGCCGGACGGCGTGGGTGTGTGAACGCCATGAAGTCGGAGCGGGTGCGCTGAGTTTATTTCTCGGATGTAATCGGCTGAGAGGCCGTAGGAGCCTTCGATCAGCAGGACTTCCGACGCCTTGTCCGGGATAGTGATCGCGCAGAAGTCGTAGGACATCAATTTGCAGGCGGTCTTGGCGATCAGGTCCAACAGCTCGTTCAGCGAAACGCCGTGGTTGACCGCCGCACCTACATCGGCCAGCGCCTTCAGCCATCCTTGAAGATGCTGGGCCATACGATCAGGCCCCATTTTCACACTTAGAGTTTTTCACGAATTCCCTGGACCAGCGAGGGCGAGGTTCAGCAGCGGAAGTCGGTGGGCTTTGGCACAGGCGCTGATGCCACCGTTTCACATTGGAACACTGTGGGCTGAATCACGCCTCTACTGTGGAGGCGGATGCCGTGTCGGCCATCACATTGGTGGCGTCCGCGGCAACGCATGCTTGGCACCTTGCCCTGCTGACCTCCCAGTCTGTTTTAAAGGAGAACCCCAAGAAGGAGAACCCCAAGACTAGAAGCACCTCGTCGCCTCCTGCGATGACCCCTCGTCGAGCGGCGACGGCTGCACTCCTCGGCAGCGCACTCGAGTACTACGACTTTTTCGTCTACGGTGCCGTAGCGGCGCTCGTTTTCAAGGTGCTGTTCTTTCCGTCCAGCGACCCCGCCGTTGCCTTGGTCGGATCGTTCGCCACCTTCGCGGTGGGCTACGTGGCCCGGCCCGTCGGCGCGATGGTGATGGGTCACTTCGGCGACCGCCTTGGCCGCAAGCGGGTCATGCTTGCCACGGTGGTCATGATGGGGGTTGCCTCCTTCGCCATCGGGTCTACCGACGTTTGACCAGATGGGCCTGTTGGCTCCGGCGCTGCTGGTGGTGCTGCGCGTGGTCCAGGGCTTCTCCGCGGGCGCCGAATCCGCGGGATCCTCGACCCTGACCGTAGAGCATTCCCCGTGGGCAAGCGCGGGTTCTTCACCAGCTTCGTTATGGTCGGCTACGCCGTCGGCTGCTCGCTGGCGATTATCGTCTTCCTCCCTGTGGCGCTCCTGCCCGGCCGAGCGCCAGCACCTCTACGGCTGGGGCTGGCGGGTTCCCTTCTGGCTTAGCGCCGTCGTCGTGGTCATCACCTACTACGTTCGCAGCCACCTGGACGAGACCCCGGTGTTTGCCGAAGCGAAGGAAGAAAGCGCCGTTCGGAGGCTGCCGCTGAGCGATGTGTTCGAGCACCCCTGGCGCTCCGTCATCTGTGTGGCCGGATCCTCGCTGATGGCAGCCATGCAGACGCTGTTCGCCGTGTTCAGGCCTGTCCTAGGCCACCTCGGTTGGCGTTGACCGCAGCGCGATGCTCGGCGTCATCTCCGGGGCCATTGCGCTCTCGATCGTTGGCATCCCCGCGGACAGTTACCTCTCTGACGTCATCGGCCGCAAGCCGACCATGCTGATTTCCTCCGCCGGCTGAACGCTCACGCTATTCGGGTACCTCTGGGCGATTTCGACGACGGACATCCTGATGATCGCGCTGTTCGCCTTCGTCAAGATGACACTCTTCTTCAGCTGCTACAACGGCGTGTGGACGTCCTTCTTCGCCGAGCAGTTCCCGGCACCCGTCCGGTTCACGGGCATGGCCGTCAGCAACCAGCTGGGCGACCTCCTGGCCGGATTCGCTCCGATGGTCGCGGCAATGCTCCTTCTCCCCGGCCCGTCAGGCTGGCTGCCGGTGGCCATCTTCGGTGCGGTGGCCGCCGCGATCGATGCTGTTGCGGTGCTGGTCGGTGCTGGGAATGCCCGAGACGGCGAAGACTCCCACGGAACTGCTTGGCGGTCCGCGGGTTGATGCCCTGGCCTGCCCCCGGCTGAACCTGCCGAGTCCAAGCGATCTGACGCCGTCATGAGTTAGTCCGCAGGACTCCACAATGAACAAGACCCNNGGGTCTTGTTCATTGTGGAGGAGGTGGACCGGTTCACGGGTTACGCCCCGGGAGCGATCATGCGTTCGTCGTCAGAAATTTTCAGGGCACGCATCTTGCGGTACATCGTGGTGCGGCCAATGCCAAGGATTTCCGCGGCGCGGGACTTGTTTCCGTCCGCTTCGGCCAGGGCGGCAACGATGGTATCGCGCTCGGACTGCTCATAACGGCTCAGCGAGGACAAAGAAGGCTGACGCATGGTCGCTGGCAGGTCCTTGGTCTGGATCAGGCCGCCGGCGGCCGACCGATGCAGGCCGGCGAGAAGCCGGGTCAGCTCGGCCGCGTTGCCGGGCCAGCGCCAGGCCAGCAGGCATTGGAGGGCGGCGGGGGAGAAGCGTGGAGCCGGTGCCCCCGGGAAGAGCTCGGCCGAGACTTCCCTCACGACGTCGGGGAGCTCGCCGCGCAGTTCCGCGAGGGAGGGAACGCGCACCGGCGCCGGCAGGCCTTCGGCTTCGTAGCCGGGGGTGGCTGGACCGCTGGTGCGTTCAGTTAGGATGACGCGCGCGCCCGGGTGGACACCGGGACGGGCAACCTGCGCGAATGCCGCCAGTCGGCCGGGCAGCTCACCGGCGGGGCTGCCTCCTCCGACGACCACGATCCCGCAGCCTTCGCTTAACGCGGACTCCATGCCTGCCCAGGACGTTTCGTCGGAAACGAGGTCGCCGGCGCTGAAAGACCTGGGCTCCTGGCCGGTGTGCTTCCGCAGCCACTTCGATGCCTGGTGTCGCTTCCCGGCTCCGGGTCCGCCAACCACACGAATCAGCCCTCCGACGGCAGCAGCGGCGGTGAGCTGCTGTTGGACCACGCTGTAGGGGGTGGGCCGGGCCTGGCGGGAGGACAGCCCATCGAGCACGTCGCGGAGTGCGGGCGTGGGCGTCCGCGTCGCGGTATGGCCCTGGTTGTGGACCACCGCGACCCCGGCCTCGGTGATGGTACTTGCCGGCTCCATGAACTCCAGCGCGAAGATCGCATCCTGGCCGGCGCGGCCGAGGCGCCGAACCATGGCCTCGGTGCCCAGCACGGGGAGTTCCAGCTGCAGTTTGTCCTGGTCCCAGTGGTGCAGGCGCAGCATCTCCCACAGATAGGCATGGGATTCCGCGTCAAAGTGGGCCAGGGCGGGCAGGTCCGTCATAACTGTTTCGGAGTTCATGACCAGGACCGGGTGCTTGGAGGATCGGAACTGGCGGTAGGTCCGGGCCAGCTCGAGGTTCCGGGAATCGGCCATCAGCTCAAGCGCTTCGGCAATCTGGTAACCGGCCTGCCGGGCCATGGACACCATCAGGGGACTGGAGGCGTCAACGTGGGAGGCAACGGCGAGTGAGCCCACGATCCGGCCGGTGATGGGGTGTTTGATGGGAGCCCCGGCACAAGCCAGCCGGGACAGGGCCTCGTTGAAATGTTCGCTGCCGCGGACGAAAACCGCGCCGCGTCCCTCGATGGGTGTGCCCAGGCCGTTGGTGCCCAGGGCTTGTTCGGAGAAGACAAAACCTTCTGCCGCATTGGCACCGTCGAGGGTTCGCTCATCCTGGGCGTCCACAATGCGGCGGGATACGATCCGGCCGTCCTCGTCGGCGAGGAAAAGGGCCATCCGGGTGTCCGTGAGGTTGTTTTCCCACTGGTCCAGGATCCTGCCGGCGGCACGCAGGATGGCGCTGTCCGGATCGATCTCGCCGAGGATGTGGGGCCCGGCGGCGGGATTGACGTGGTGCGAGACCGAGCGCCGCCAGCTCTGCTCGATTTCCTCGGCCACCAGGGACGCGGGAACGGAGGCGCGGACGAGGCCCTCAGTGATCAGCCGTTCGCGGGCGCTGCGGACAGCGTCTTCGCGGTGTGATTTGTATATCACTTTCCCATTCTCAAGCAGTCAGGACGATGCGTCCAGCCACGCCGCCGGTGGTCAGGTCGTCCAGGGCGCGGGACACTTCGGCCGCGGACAGTGTGCGTTCCACGACGGGGATGGTGGGCAGTTCGCCGGTCTGTGCGATCCGGACCAGATCCTGGAGCTGCGAGAGCGTCCCAACGAAGCTGCCTTCAATCCGGATCATGCGCAGGGCCAGCATTGCGGTGGGGAGGGTGACTTCACCGCCGAAGAGTCCCACCTGGATCATGGTGCCTGCCTTGGCGAGGACATCGAATGCGGCGGTGGCGGTTACTCCGTTGTTGACGAAATCGACGACGGCGCTGGCGGGGCCGCCGATTGCCTGCTGGATGTCCCCAGCCCCGCTGTTTTTTCCTGAGAGGACGGTGCTGGTGGCGCCCATGTCGCGGGCCAGTGTGAGGTTGCGTTCGGCGACATCCACCGCGCAAATGTTGCGGTGGCCCCGGGCGCGGAGGATCGCGATGGCCGTTAGGCCAAGGCCTCCGGCGCCGAAGATGACCACCGGCTCGTCCGGTTCGAGGGGGAGTACCTTGTCCACGGCGCTGTGGGCTGTGAGACCTGAGCATGCCAGCGTGGCAGCCCAGCTCGGATCGATTCCATCGATGTCCACTAGGTACTTTTCATCGGGAACAAGGATGTAGTCGGCGTAGCCGCCGTGGCGGGCCACACCGAGGTTCCGCCCGGCGGCACAACGGTTGTCGTGCCCTTCGCGGCACTGCCGGCATTCGCCGCAGCCGATCCAGGGGTAGATCAGGCGCACATCGCCTTCCCGGACGGAGGTCACGTCCCCGCCGACTTTCTCGACGACGCCGACTACCTCGTGACCGAGGACCATCGGGTACTGAATGCCCCGGTCCTTCATGCTCAAGTGCCCGCGACTGCCGAGGTCGTAACCGCCTTCCCTCAGGTGCGTATCGGTGTGGCATACGCCGGCCCGCACGACTTTCAGGATGACCTGCCGGCCTTCAGGGCTTGGCGTGGGAAGCTCCAGGTCATGAATGGTGGGGTCATCGGGGAGGACAGCGAACGCATGCATGGAAGAGCACCTCATTGTGATTGGGGTATCAGGATATCCCTTCATCATGGCTAACTTTTTGGTAATCATCCAATACCAAGTCCGGTGATGATTGATGTGTCTGAGGCAATAATCGGAAGCTTGCGGGCAGTGTTTCACATTGGAACACATGTGGGGTGGAACACAGACCTACCTTTGAAGTAATCACCGTGGCGCCCGTCACATACGGTCCGCCGAATACGGAAGAACGAGAACCAAGTCAAAGGAGACTCTCATGAGCACCAACGTTGCCGAACAGTCCTTCGCTACCTCCTCCGCCGTCGAGGGCCAGGACGTGCTGCGCGATCTGTACGCAGACTGGGCGAACATCATGGCCACCACGCCGGACCTGACCATGCGCCTGTTCCGTTCCATTTTCGACGAGTGGCACCAGCCCACCGTTGAGCCCGAGGGTGTCACTTACCGCGAGGACACCGTTGGCGGAGTCCCGGGCATCTGGTGCCTGCCCGAGGGTGCGGACCAGACCAAGGTCCTCCTGTACACTCACGGCGGCGGATTCGCCGTCGGTTCGGCCTCCAGCCACCGTAAGCTGGCCGGCCACGTTGCCAAGGCGCTCGGCGCTGTCAGCTTCGTCCTGGATTACCGCCGTGCCCCCGAGTTCCAGCACCCGGCCCAGATTGAAGACGGTGTGGCAGCTTTCGACGCGCTCGTCGCATCCGGCATCAGCGCGCAGGACATCACCACCATCGGTGACTCCGCCGGCGGCAACCTGGCCATCGCCATCGCCCTTTCCCTCAAGGAACAGGGCAAGGGCCTCCCCGGCCAGGTCATCGCCTTTTCACCGTGGCTGGACATGGAGAACAAGGGCGAAACCCTCGTCACGAACAACGATACGGACGCGCTGATCACCCCCGAACTGCTCGAAGGCATGATCGCCGGTGTCCTCGGCGGCACGATCGATCCGAAGAACCCGCTGGCCAACCCGCTGTACGGCGACTTCGCCGGATTCCCGCGCCTCTACGTCACGGCCGGCAGCGTGGAATCCCTCCTGGACAACGCCACCCGCCTTGAGGAGCGTGCCACGGCGGCAGGCGTGGATGTCACCCTGTCCATCGGCGAGGGCCAGCAGCACGTCTACCCGTTCCTGGCCGGACGCTCCGTCCTCGTGGCCGAGGAATTCGAGAAGCTCGCCACCTGGTACCGGAAGTAACCCCGGCTCCACCGCGCAGCGCCTTCCCATTTAGCTTCACCACAAAACCTTCTTTCCCTGCATCAGAACGACAAAGGAGTTCGCCATGACTGCACAGAACACTTTTCAGACCGTTGACGCCGTTGTAATTGGCGCCGGCTTCGGCGGCATATACGCTGTCCACAAGCTTCACAACGAACAGGGCCTCACCGTGGTGGGCTTCGACAAGGCTGGCGGCCCTGGCGGCACCTGGTACTGGAACCGCTACCCGGGAGCCCTCTCGGACACGGAAAGCCACGTCTACCGTTTCTCCTTCGACCGCGACCTTCTGCAGGACGGCACCTGGAAGCACACGTACGTCACCCAGCCCGAGATCCTCGAATACCTCGAAGGTGTGGTGGACCGCTTTGACCTGCGCCGCCACTTCCGTTTCGGCACCGAAGTAAAGTCGGCCGTTTACCTGGAAGACGAAGCGCTGTGGGAAGTCACCACGGACGCCGGTGAGGTGTACCGCGCTACGTACGTCGTCAACGCCGTCGGACTGCTCTCGGCCATCAACCTCCCGAAGCTGCCCGGCCTGGACACCTTCGAGGGCGAGACCATCCACACGGCAGCCTGGCCGGAAGGCAAGGACCTCGCAGGCCGCCGCGTCGGCGTCATCGGCACCGGCTCCACCGGCCAGCAGGTCATCACGGCCCTGGCGCCGGAGGTGGAACACCTGACCGTTTTCGTCCGGACCCCGCAGTACTCCGTCCCGGTGGGCAAACGCGCCGCGACCGCGGAGCAGATCAACGAGATCAAGGCCGACTACGACAACATCTGGGCACAGGTAAAGTCATCCGGCGTGGCCTTCGGCTTCGAAGAAAGCACCGTGCCGGCGATGAGCGTCTCGGCGGAAGAACGCCAGCGCGTCTACGAGAAGGCCTGGGAATACGGCGGCGGTTTCCGCTTCATGTTCGAAACCTTCGCGGACCTCGCCACGGACGAGGACGCCAACGAGACTGCAGCGTCCTTCATCCGTAACAAGATCGCCGAGACCATCGCGGATCCGGAGACAGCCCGCAAGCTGACGCCGACCGGCCTGTTCGCCCGCCGCCCGCTGTGCGACGACGGCTACTTCCAGGTCTTCAACCGGCCGAACGTGGAAGCGGTGGCCATCAAGGAAAACCCCATCCGTGAAATCACTGCCAAGGGGGTGGTGACTGAGGACGGC
Source organism: Arthrobacter sp. TS-15 (assembly GCF_006964045.1). Lineage (NCBI taxonomy): Bacteria > Bacillati > Actinomycetota > Actinomycetes > Micrococcales > Micrococcaceae > Arthrobacter > Arthrobacter sp. TS-15. Next base: position 117,072 of record NZ_SDXQ01000031.1, read on the forward strand.
GTCCTGCACGAACTGGACGTGCTCGTTTTCGCCACCGGCTTTGACGCCGTGGACGGCAACTACCGGCGCATGGACATAGTGGGCCGCGACGGACTGAACATCAACGACCACTGGGACGGGCAGCCCACCAGCTACCTCGGAATCGCCACGGCGAACTTCCCCAACTGGTTCATGGTGCTCGGGCCCAACGGCCCCTTCACGAACCTGCCGCCAAGCATCGAGACCCAGGTCGAATGGATCAGCGACACGATCCAGTACGCGCAGCAGAACGGCGTCCGTGCGATCGAGCCCACCCCCGAAGCCGAATTCGAGTGGACTGAACTCTGCACGACGATTGCCAACATGACGGTGTTCACCAAGGTGGAATCATGGATCTTCGGTGCGAACATCCCGGGTAAGAAGCCGAGCGTTCTGTTCTACCTGGGTGGCCTCGGCAACTACCGGGGTGTCCTCGCGGACGTCACGGAGAACGGATACCGCGGCTTTGAACTGAAATCAGAGGCCGCAGTCGCTGCCTGACACCGCCGAACGGGGCCGGGTGCCCGCCGAAATGCGGGCACCCGGCCGACATTCTTCATAACAGTGCCTTCAGCACAGCCTTCACCACAGAGGAGAACCACCCATGGGTGTGTACAAGACCATCGACCCGGCAACCGGCGAAGAGTCCGCACAGTACGCGGAGATTTCCGACGCCGAACTGGACGATCTCATTGCACGCAGCGCGGCTGCCTATCGTTCCTGGCGCACTACGGAACTTGAGCAGCGCCGCGCCGTTCTCCTGCGTGCCGCGGAGCTCCACCGGGAACAGGCCGATGAGCTCGCCAGGCTCCTGACGCTGGAAATGGGCAAGCCGATCGCGCAGGCGAAGGGTGAAGTGGCGCTGGTGGCCTCGATCTACCAGTACTACGCCGAGAACGCGGAGGAATTCATGGCCGACGAGCCCCTGAAATTCCAGGGGTCAGGCACTGCGGTGGTCCGCACCGAGCCCATCGGTCCGCTCGTCGGGGTCATGCCGTGGAACTACCCGTATTACCAGGTGGCGCGGTTTGCTGCTCCGAACATCGCCCTCGGCAACACCATCATCCTCAAGCACGCCCGGAACTGCCCGCAGTCCGCCCTCGCCATCCAGCGGATTTTGGATGAGGCCGGCCTGCCAGCAGGCGTCTACTCCAACGCCTTCATTTCATCGGCCCAGGTCGCGGCCGCCATTGCGGACCCGCGCGTCCAGGGTGTCTCACTGACAGGCTCCGAAACCGCCGGCGCAGCCGTCGGCGCCGTCGCCGGCCGGCACATGAAAAAGAGTGTTCTGGAACTCGGCGGTTCGGACCCGTTCATTGTGCTGGAGGACGCTGACATCGACGCGGCGGCCGCCGCCGCCGCCGTAGGCCGCCTCGCCAACGCGGGGCAGGCATGCACTGCCTCGAAGCGTTTCCTCGTGGAAGACGGCGTGTACGACGCATTTGTGGAAAAGTTCGTGGCCGGCATGGCCGGCTGGGAGCTGGGCGACCCGACCAGTCCCGAGACGAAGCTCGGCCCTATGGCTTCAACCGCAGGCGTGGAAGAGCTGGACGAACTGGTCCAGGACGCGATCTCCCACGGGGCCACGGTCTTGCTGGGCGGCACCCGGCCGGACAGTCCCGGCGCCTACTACCCCGCGACAGTACTGGCTGGGGTGACCTGTGAAATGCGCGCCTTCAGCGAGGAACTGTTCGGCCCGGTTGCGGTTGTCTACCGCGTCAATTCCCTGGACGAGGCCATCGACCTGGCCAACGATTCCCCCTTCGGTCTTTCCTCCAGCGTCTTCACCACCGACCAGCAGAAGGCAGACCGGGTGTCCGCGGAGCTTGAGACGGGCATGGTCTGGGTCAACAGCACCAGCAAGAGTTCGCCGGACCTGCCGTTCGGCGGCACCAAAGCGTCCGGCATCGGCCGCGAGCTGGCCAACTACGGTTTCAATGAGTTTTCCAACAAGAAGCTAGTACGTAACCCGAAAGGACAATGATGGCCAATCGCGTAGAGGGCAAAATTGCAGTGGTAACCGGCGGCGCAGCCGGCATGGGACGGGCGCATTCCCTGCTGCTGGCGCAGCAGGGAGCATCCGTTGTAGTCACGGACGTCGACGGCAGCGGGGGCAAAGAGACTGTCCAAATGATTGAGGCCGCCGGCGGGACTGCCTCCTTTGTGCAGCACGATGTATCCAGTGCCGCGGACTGGGCTGCCGTGGTGGACCATGCCGTGGAGCGCCACGGGCGCATTGATGTGCTGGTGAACAACGCAGGCATCCTTGCCTTCAAGTCCCTGCAGGACACCGATGACGAATTGTGGGACCGCATCTTTGCGGTCAACGTCAAAGGCACCTTCCTAGGCTGCAAGGCGGTGATCCCGGCAATGCAAAAGTCGGCGGCGCCGACCATCGTCAACATTTCGTCGATGTACGGGATCATTGCCGCGCCCAATGCTGCGGCATATGAGGCCTCCAAGGGTGCCGTGCGAAACCTGACGAAAGCCGCCGCAGTGGACCTGAAGGAATTCGGCATCCGGGTTAATTCCGTCCACCCGGGCGTCATCGCCACGGCCATGACGAACGACATCCTGGCCTCTGAGGAGGGAACGAAGGCACTGCTCGGGACCACCATTCTGGGGCGGCCTGGCCGGCCCGAGGAAGTGTCGGCCGTGGTGCTGTTCCTGGCCTCCGACGAGTCCTCTTTCATGACCGGCTCCGAAGTGGTAGTTGACGGCGGATACATCGCCCAGTAACCACCGGTTTAGCAGTGCTCCGCGTCCTGGTTGTTTCCGCCCGGACGCGGAGCATTGCCGTATCCCGTGACTGCCCCGGTTCTTGGTAGCCCCCTGGAGTTACTGCGTCCGCTATGGCGCGAAGGCGGGAAGCAGCGTATCGACAAGCCGCTTGCCAAATCCCTTGTCCATGGGGGATCCGCTGAGGAAGAACCGGTAGTAAATAGGGCCAAGCAGGAGATCGGTAGCCACTTCCGAGTCCGGGCCCGCCTTCAGTTCGCCCCTGGAAATGCCTCGCTCCACGAGCTCTGTGACGTCCGCCAGTCAGTGGGTGACCACGCGTTCCCTGTAAACGCGGGCCAGTTCAGGATCCGCCGCGACCTCAGAAACCAGGCCCTGCATGACCTTGCCCAACTTCGAGTGGCAGGTGAGTTCCACCGTCCGGTCCACCAGGCGCACCAACTCGGCAGCCGAATTTCCGTTGTAGGGCTGCGTACTGACGTCCCCCACCATGTCCAGCAGGACAGCGAGGGCAAGATCGTTCCTGGAGCGGTATCTGCGCCAAATCGTCGTCTTGGCCACGCCCGCCCGTTCTGCGACACCCTCAGCCGTCAGGCTGCCGAACCCGTTCTCTGCCAGCAATTCAATGCCCTGACCCTCCTCAAGGAAGTCATGGCAGAGCGCGGACTCACCCCGGAAGCAGAAGCGGACTAAGTCGAAACAGGCGAAGCTGGCCAGGACCTCACGGTCCCGGCCAGCTTCACCTGTTTTGGCTTGGGTCAGCTCCAGTCGAAGAAGCCCTTGCCGGTTTTTCGTCCCAGCTCGCCGCGGGCCACTTTGTCCCTGAGGATCTGCGGCGGGGCGAACCGCTCACCGAGTGTCTCCTGAAGATACGTGGCGATGCCCAGGCGAACATCCAGGCCCACGATGTCCGTGGTGCGCAGCGGGCCGGTGGGGTGTTTGTAGCCGAGGACCATGGCGTTGTCGATGTCCTCAGCGGAGGCCACGCCTTCCTCGACCATGCGCATCGCTTCCAAAGCGATCGCCACCCCCAGCCGTGAGGAGGCGAAGCCCGGGGCGTCGTTGACCACCACGGCGGTCTTGCCCAGTCCCTGGACCCAGGTCCGGGCCTGCTCGACGAGTTCGGGACGGGTCTGCTTGCCGATCACCACCTCAACCAGCGTCGAAGCGGGAACCGGGTTGAAGAAATGCAACCCGATGAAGTCCTGCGGGCGTGCCAGCTCCTCGGCCAGCCCGGACACGGACAAAGAGGAGGTGTTGGAGGCCAGGACCGTGCCGGGCGCGATGTGGTCCTCAACCCTGCGGAGGGCCGCGACCTTCAACGCCCAGTCTTCAGGGACGGCCTCCACCACCAGCTCGCGGTCCCCGAAGGCTGCGTAGTCCACTGAAACGGAGAGGCGGGAGACCATCCCGTCGAGGCTGCCGCCCTGGGGGTCCCGCTCGATGGACTTCGCGGCGGAGGCCTCAACCCGCTCCCGACCGGCCTGCGCGGAGGCTTCGTCGCGCTCGACCACCACCACATCGGCCCCCTTGACGAGGAATGCGTGGGCGATTCCGGCGCCCATTCGGCCGCCGCCGAGGACCCCTACCCGCGCCGGGAGTCCGGCCGGCACAACTGCGTCATTCATTACTTCTTCTTCCTGTCGAGGAACGCCTGCATGCGGTCGAACTTGGCCTGGGATTCGAAGAGCATGCCCTGGGCCAGGGTGTCGATAACGGGATGGGCTTCCCGCGGGGTGTGGAAAACGGCTTTGGTGATGCGTACTGCCAGCGGGTCCTGCGCCGCGATGGCGTCTGCCAGCGCGTGCGCCGCATCCAGCAGCGTTTCCGGGTCCACTAGTTCGGTGACCAGCCCGACGGCGAGGCATTCTTCACCTTTGAGGACTTTGCCGGCCAGCAGGATCTGCTTGGCCACGGGTTCGCCGACGAGCTCCTTCAGCCGCCAGGTGGCACCGGCCGCGGCCAGGATGCCCAAGTTTGTCTCGGGATTGCCCATCCTCAGTGCAGGGGTGCCGATGCGGAAGTCGGCCGCGTAGGCCAGTTCCGCGCCGCCGCCGAGCGCAAAGCCGTCCAGCGCCGCGATGACGGGCATGGGCAGTTTCGCGATCCGGTCGAACGCCGCGGAGTTGATCCCCGCCAGGGCGTCGCCGCGGCGCCGTTCGCGCAGCTGCGCGATGTCCGCCCCGGAGGCGAAGACCGCTTGTGCGCCGGTTGCCGGGTTGGCGGGCGTGCCGGAGAGGATCAGGATTTTCGGTGTGTGCTCGAGGTGGATGCACACGGCGTGCAGCTCGTCCACCATTGCCTGGTCGATGGCGTTCTTCACTCCGGGGCGGTGCAGCCGGACCGCTAGACGGTCTTCGCGCTCCTCAACCAGCAGCGTGACGAAACCCGAGGTATCAAGCCGCGTGCCGGCGTCGTTCATTACTTCTGTCATCAGATGCCTTCCAGCAGGAGTGCGGTGCCTTGCCCGACGCCGACGCACATGGTGGCGAGGCCGAGCTTGCGGCCCTGGGTGGCTCCGCGTTCGAGGCGCCCGAGGAGGGTGATGACCAGGCGGGAGCCCGAGGAGCCGAGCGGGTGGCCGAGGGCGATGGCGCCGCCGTCGTTGTTAACTGTCTCCGGTTCGAGTTTCAGTTCGCGCATGCAGGCCAGGGCCTGGGATGCGAAGGCTTCGTTAAGTTCGACGGCGGCCAGATCCGCTACCGTGAGCCCGGTGCGGTCCAGGACTTTGCGGGTGGCCGGGACCGGGCCGATGCCCATGATCTCCTGCGCCACACCGGCGGACGCGCCGTCGAGAATGCGGGCGCGGGGAGTGAGGCCATACTTCTGCACGGCGGCCTCGGACGCGACGATGATTGCTGAAGCGCCGTCGTTGAGTGTCGAGGCGTTTCCGGCGGTGACCACGCTGCCGCCCTTGACCACCGGGCGCAGGCCGGCGAGGACGTCCGTGGACGTTCCGGGCCGGGGTCCTTCATCGGTATCCACGATGGTTTCGGCGCCCTTGCGGCCCTTGACCGTCACGGGGACGATTTCGTCGGCGAAGCGCCCGGACTCGATCGCGGCGAGGGCGCGCTCGTGGGAGCGGACGGCGAAGGCGTCGCAGTCCTCACGGGAGATGTTGTAGGCGCGTGCCACTTCCTCGGCGGTTTCGGGCATGGAGTAGGTGGCTTTGCCATCACGGGAGAGTTCCCCGGAGAGGAAGGCGGGGTTGGGAAAGCGCCAGCCGATGGAGGTGTCAACGACGGCGCCGGGTTTGGCGAAGGGTTTGTCCGGCTTTTCCATGACCCACGGGGCGCGGGACATGGACTCGACGCCGCCTGCCACCACAATGTCCGCGGCGCCGGCCTTGACCATGTGGGAGGCCATGATGATGGCGCTCAGGCCGGAAGCGCACAGACGGTTGACGGTGATGCCGGGGACGGTGTCCGGGAAGCCGGCGAGCAACCAGGCCATGCGGGCGACGTTGCGGTTTTCCTCGCCGGCGCCGTTCGCGTTGCCGAGAATCACCTCGTCCACGAGGGCCGGGTCCAGGCCGGCGCGTTCGACGGCGGCCCGAACCGCGATGGCAGCCAGATCGTCCGGGCGTACGGAGCTCAGGGCGCCGCCGTAGCGACCGACGGGCGTGCGTGCCCCGCCGATGAGGAATGCTTCAGACATGGAAAAACTCCTTAGTGAATCTTGGTATGGGAGGGGACGGGGCGAGGCAGGGCATGTGTCCGGTTAGCGGAAGGCTGAGATGCCGGTGATGTCGCGGCCTACCAGCAGTGCCTGGATTGAGTCCGTGCCCTCGTAGGTTGACACCACCTCCATGTCTGTCAGGTGGCGGGCCACATGGTTTTCGAGCAGCAGGCCGTTGCCGGCAAGGAGCTCACGTGCCTCGTTGCAGATCCATTTGCCTTTCTGGGAGGTGGACATCTTGACCATGGAGGCCATGGCGTTGGTCAGCATGCCCTGATCGGCCAGTTCCGCCATACGGTTGCACATCAGCTGCATCGCCGTCAGCTCGCTGAGCATATTCGCCAGGCGGTGCTGGACCAGCTGGTAGCCGGCGATCGGGTTGCCGAACTGCTCACGCTTGGCGGCGTAGTCGACGGCGATCTCAAAGCAGGCCATGGCGTGGCCCACGGCCTCCCAGGCGGCGCCGCCACGGGTTGCCTGGAGGACGCGGGAGACGTCGGCGAAGGACCTGCAGTTCTCCAGCCGGTTGGTTTCCCGGATCTGCATGTTCTCGATGACGATGTCGGCCTGCAGGATGGCGCGCTTGCCGATCTTGCCGGTGATGACGGTGGGGTTGTAGCCCTCCGGGTGGTTGCCGTCTGCGTCCTTCTCGACGACAAAGGCGTTGACCTTGCCGTCCTCCGTGTTGCGGGCAAACAGCACGATGACGTCGGCCGCGTGGCCGTTGCCGATCCAGCGCTTGTGGCCGTTGATCACCCAAGTGTCGCCGTCGCGGGTTGCGCTGGTTTCCAGGGCCACCGAGTCGGAGCCGTGGTCCGGTTCAGTCAAGGCGAAGGCGCCGGTCTTCTTGAGCTTGGCCATGTCCGGGAGCCAGCGCAGCCGCTGTTCGTCGTTGCCGAGCATGTTCAGTGCCCCCATGCACAGGTTGGAGTGTACGCCGAGGAAAGTGTTGATGCTCCCGTCGGCCCGTGCCATTTCCCGGGCCACCATGCCCGCGGCCTTGCGGCTCATTCCCGGGCAGCCGTAACCCTTGATGAACGTCCCGATGATGCCGAGTTCAGCCAGCGGAGGGAGCAGTTCCTCGGGGAACTCCGCCCGTTCCCAGTAGTCGTTGATGATGGGAAGGACCCTCTCTTCGGCGAACCGGCGGACTTTGTCGCGGATTGCCAGCTCTTCTGGGCCCAACTCGTCGTCGAGGTTGAAGTAATCGGAGTTCACGGTGCTGCGGGCAGTTGCAGTGGTTGTCATGAGAGGTCCTTTATGGTTCCGCGGACGGGTGCTGGTTGCTTCTGGGATGGCTGATTGGGGAGAGGGCTAACGGTGCGGCGTCGACTGCAGCCACTGAAGAATGTCCCCCCGGTCTGCGTCGATGCCGGGCGGCACCAGGTCATAGCTGGCGGGTGTCGCTGAGAAGGTGATCGGGTTACGGACGCCGGGGATGGAATCCTCACCGGTGCCAACTTCCACGACCGGTTCCAGCCCCAGGCGCTGGGCAAAATCAATCCCGCTGCGGACGTCGTTGATCGGAGCGCACGGCAGCCGTGCCTCGGTGAAGATGTCGAACCACTCCGATGCGGTCCTGACGGCCAGCAGTTCCTGCAGGATGGGGCGCAGCGCCGATCGGTTGAGGCTGCGGTCCGGGGGTGTGGAGAACCGGGGATCGTCTGCCAGTTTGGGGGCACCAATGACGTTGCAGAGCGTCCGGAACTGCCGGTCGTTGCCGATGGCAAGGACGATTTCCCCGTCCGCGGTGGGGAGCGGTTCGTAGGGGTAGATGCTGGGGTGCTCGTTACCCATCCGAGTGGGTACGTTTCCGCTGAGCAGGTATCCGCCGGTCTGGTTAACCATGCCCGACAGGGCCGAGGACATAAGGTTCACCTCGATGCGTTGTCCGCGGCCGCTCTGGCTCCGTTCGTGCAGCGCCGACAGGACACCAATGGCGGCATGGAGTCCTGTAATGACATCAAAGACCGCAACACCGGACCGGTATGCGGGGAACTCCGGGTCCCCGGTGAGGCTCATGAGCCCGGACATGGCCTGGACGAGCAGGTCGTAACCCGGCAGGGCTGCTCCGCCGGCGGCGCCGAACCCGGTGATGGACGCGTAGACCACAGCGGGGTTGCGTTCGGCGATGGTCGCGTAGTCCAGGCCGAAGCGGTCCAGCCCGCCAGGTTTGAAGTTCTCGATGACCACGTCGGCGCCCGCAGCAATGTTCCGTGCCGTGTCGATGTCATCCGGATCGCCGAAGTCCAGTGCGATGGATCTCTTGTTCCTGTTGATTGAGAGGTAGTACGTGGATTGGCCATCGAAGACCGGGGGCTTCCAGGCCCGTGTTTCATCGCCGGACGGGCTTTCCACTTTGATGACCGTGGCACCCATGTCCGCCAGGAGCATGGTGCAGTACGGTCCGGCGAGGACCCGACTGAAGTCGGCAATGACGATTCCCGCCAAAGGACCGCTGGCGTTGCGACCGAAGGCGTCCCGGCGTGCTTGATCGGGCTGGCGGTCGTGAGCAGCAGCCCCTGGAGCCAGGGGAGCGGCGTTGCTCTGCAGTGTCATGGGTCCTCTTCCATAGGCGGTTCTTTTTCACTATCCCACCGGGCATTACAGCGCGTCCAATACTTATTGGGAGTCCGATTATTGATGCTTCTGCAATAATGGCGGAATGGAGATTCAACAAATACGGGTGTTCCTCGCCGTGGCGGAGGAGTTGCATTTCGGCCGGGCTGCAGCCCGGCTCCATATGGCTCAACCACCTGTGAGCCGGATCGTGCGGCAGCTGGAGCGGGATCTCGGGGTCGACCTCTTCATCCGGAGCACACGCAGCGTCCAGCTAACGGCGGCCGGAGTGGCCCTGATGGCATCGGCCCGGGAGGTCCTGGCTGCAGCGGAGCGTGCAAGGGCCGGCGCACTTGCCGCTGGCCGCGGAGAGGCGGGAATGGTCAAGCTCGCCTACGCCGGCGCATCAACCCATGTTCTCGTGGGAGTACTGGCACGGGAAGTCCGAAAGGTCCACCCAGGCATAGAAGTTCACCTCAACAGCCAGGACTTCGCACTCCCAGCCCTCGCCCGGGTCCTCCGCGGTGAAGTTGATATCAGTCTCGGCCGTTGGGACTTTGTGCCCGCGGGCATCAAGTCCCGCATCGTCGTGGAGGAACATCTCGTGATGGCCGTCCCTGCATCACACCGCCTGGCCTCGCAAGGCGAAGTTCGTTTGGTAGAACTAGCTGGGGAGCCATTCGTCGCACTGCCCCCACATGAAGGCTCTGTCCTGACCGACCGCCTGCGCCGGTTGAGCCTGGGAGCCGGATTCGATCCCAACATCGTGCAAAGTGCGCCCGATTCGTGGACCGCAATGGCCCTGGTTGGAGCCGAAGTAGGATGCTCCCTAACGGTTTCCTCTGTCGCGGAAAACGTGACCGACCCGCATGTAAGGTTCTTGCGGGTGCTCGACGAGACCCTGCCGGTCTATCTCAGGATGGCGTGGCGCGGGGATTCGGACAACCCGGCCCTCCCACCGGTCCTCACGCTTGCGGAACAGGTTTGGGCCGGTCGTCCCGACAGCCTCGCCAGTGTCAAGGAATAGCTCACCAAGAGGTGGACGCTGCTACAACCGCCGGAACTCGTCTCAAAGACATGAAAACCGACCATCTACACTGCAGAAGTAAGGCCACACATGGAATCCTCCGATATAACCTTCCGCACCCGAAAATGGGTGCGCCCAGAAGACCTAAACGCCAACGGCACCCTGTTCGGTGGAAGCCTCCTCAAATGGATCGATGAGGAAGCAGCAATCTATGCCATTCTCCAGCTGGGCAATGGCCGGGCGGTGACGAAATATATTTCGGAAATCAACTTCGTCAGCTCAGCAGTCCAAGGAGACCTCATAGAAATGGGCCTAACGGCAACTAAATTTGGCCGCACCTCCCTGACCATGCGGGCGGAAGTCCGGAACATGATCACCCGACGAAGCATCCTCACCATCGAAGAGATCGTGTTCGTGAACCTGAACAGCGAGGGCAAGCCCGAGCCTCACGGCTACACGGAAATCACTTACGACAGAGACAGGATCCCCACACACCACCTCACGGAAACCTCACACAACTAGGGACAGCGACCGCGTCCGTGATGTGGCAAGCATGCCGATGGTGCGTCGGACGTGGTTCTTTCATCTGTTTGGACTCGTCCTGTTTGAGCGCCGATAACCGCCGACGTATAACCCATCGCCAGCCGACGGGGCTCTGTGGCCCAGCCCCGCTTAGTGAGTCGGGGCGCCGTCTCAGCGGCGACCGCCGCCCACACTCCGATTCATAGGCCGGGGTTGTTCAAAGCGAATGGCGGGCGCATGAGTCCGAGGCCAACATGCTCTCGCGTGTAGAGCGTTTCGCGGCCTGTCGGTACCCGCGAGATCGCAGGGTTGGTCGGATCGGGTCCTGGCTATCGTCCACACGAATCAGCCAGAGTTTCGATGTCAGCAGGGCGCGCGCACACATGGTCTTTACGCTTTCCTGCACCTCCGGGAGTCCGTCCTTAAATGTATGGAGGTGATGGAAAGCCCTCGAATGAGCAATACCTGGTTCTGAGGGGTTTTATGAACCCGCAGTGCTAAAGAAAGGCGGGGGCGTTGATCGCTTCGACCGGACCGTTCGATGCGCCTCCACGCTTGTAGAACGCCGGCACCTGAGCCCATCCGAGCCACAGCGTCCTGCCCCAGCCGGGCAAGCTCTTCAAGCCCTTCCGGCAGGACCTTGCGCAACTGCTCATTCACTTTCTGCATGCCACGCTTGCTGGTCCACCCATCGGTATGCTGAAAGGCGTCGATGACGTCCTGGTACGCCAGGTAAGTGACGTCCAAAGCAATGTAATGATCGTGGTCGGCCCGCTGGCGTTCCAGCCAGGCGGAGCCCGGCCGGGGGCATCCTGACGGTCTCAGATCGAGAGTCATCACAGCCGAGTGGCAGTCCCAGAACCAAGGAGAAGCATCCATGAACAAGAACGAGCTGGCCCAGTTGGGCCTCGATACGGATGGCCTTACGCCGGACGCCGACTACGTCCCGAACCCCTTCACCGCCGATGACGGTGTGCATGTCGACCTCGTGTACCGCGCCTACCTGCAGCTCGAGCAGATCAACGCGCTGGGCGGTATCAGCCTTCTCGGCGGCTCGCGCGAGCGGCTGGAGGACATCTATGGCGCACTTGAGGATGGCATGGATCTGCTGACGGCGGTGGCGCGCTTTGGCGACGATGAGCAGCAGCATCGCGCCCAGCAGCTCATCGCGGCAGGGAAGATCAGTGGCTCCTGACAGGCCTCAACGGAACCCCGACAGCTCAGGCTGTCGGGGTTCATTCTTTTCGTCATGCAGACCGAGCTGGCGAGAACCCCTGGATTTGCCGGGGCCCGGCATGCCTCGCGCGGACATCAACTGAACCAGACGAGCGCCGATCAGCGGGCTCACACTGGTGGTCGGCTCTCAGATATGTGCCTCGCTCGTCTCGTCTGAAGACGTGATTCCTTGTGCACTCCATGATGAATCATCATGCAGTGATCACACTAGCTGTTTACTGGTTGTGCTGGAACTGCAGTGGGCCACCTGTAACACGTTGATGCCGTCTGCACCAGGTCTATGTTCTAAAACATGTATGCGTGAAGCATGAGCGGTGGCCGAATTGCCGCCGAAAATGCGCGCGACATCCATCGCCTGGAAGCAGCGCTGCCCTGAGCTCGCGGGCGAACAGTGAGCGTGAGGGCCGACCTCGACGCTGCGGTGAAGGCCAGCAGACCAAGCCGCCTGCCGGCAGGTCTCCGGCGAAACTTCTCAGATGGGTACCTCCGTTAGGCTTAATTCCAAAACTCCCACTAGTCCAAAGGACACCATGGCTGAGAAGACGAAAACGGGTCCCAGGGCTGATAGCGGATCCGATGGGACCACTCCGCCCCTTCCAACTGTAACGATCTACCAGAACCCCGATTACGTCAGCGGAATCCTGCAGCAGCTTTACCGCCAGCCGCTAGTTAAGGGGAACACCTTGGAAGAAGGTGGTTCCCACGAACGGTCGGAAAATCGTAGCGTCGAGGGCAGCGGTCAGATCAAGGGCAGCGTAGGTTGGTTCGGATCTGGTGCTGAGGTGGCGGGCAAACTCGCTGCAGCCGCTGGGAGTGCAGACAAGGATTCCACGTCGGGGAAGCGGACCTCGGTTTGGGAGTATACGCAGGCTACTATCTTCACGTCGTTCGCGAATCATTGCGTAACTTCGGCTTGCTGCATTCAATCTCCGGCTTGTCCGAAGCCGAAGACCTCAAGGTAGGCGATTTCGTCGAATTTGAGACTGAATTCGTTCCCGACCAGATGGCAGTCTTCCTGGATGTACTCACGCCCGAGCTAGTGTCTGCAATTGTGCGTCACCAAGTGAAGAAGCAGGCACTGGAAGCATTCGATGGAGACTGGAGCGACCATGAGGCGCGTGAGGGCTACTTCGAAAAAACAAGAATGCGAGTCCAGACGCAGACGGAGCTCGCCGAGGCCATAACATCCGCCGTTCGCACGGATTTCCGCAGTGAGGGTACCAAGGAGTTCTTCGGCCGGTTGGGGAGCCCGGATGGGGAGGCTGTTACCGTCATCACCATGTGCGATCGATCCTTTTTCACTGTGGAAGACTCAGACAGAATCTTGGACGGCCGGTTCACGGTCCTCGGCAAAGTAACAGCCGAAATTGATATGGATCGACCCACTCTGGAGAGGAACAAGCTTCTTAGCTCGATTCCTCCTGAGAGCATCGACAAGCTCATGGGGAAGATGAAAAAGCAGCTTGACGCCGGCATCGCAGATGCCAAGATGACGGGGGCCATGGCTTTCGAACCGAAGTTCTCGGCCAGAGTGGAAGGCGCTTCACTCAAGGTCGTCCCGATTGCCATCTATGTTTGACTCCTCCTGCCGAAATGGGGGTCCCGGTTCCCAAGCTGTGCGCGTAGTCGGAATGACGGTTAGCCAGGCACAGTTCTTCCAGTGCTGTTGTCTCCGGATACGCTCCTGAGATGGGGTCAAACCTTACCTACGACCTCTGGGCTACGGCAGCTGCGCGGGCCGCTGCGATGACAGCCGCGGGGCAGGAGCCAAGACGCCATCATCTCGTGCCCCGGTTCTACCTTGAGCGCTGGGCAGTGGATGGGAGAGTACGAGTCGTTGATCTTCTGCGCGGGCGGAACGCCTACGAACTTTCTCCGGCCCAGGCTGCGTTGGAGACTGACTTCTATCGACTCGATGTGCCGGGCGATCAGACGTCTCCGGTCTATTGGGAAGCCTGGCTTTCGGAAGTAGAGGAGAAGGCCGCGGCATCGATCGCACGCGTCGATGCTGCCGGCCCGGGGGCCATGGACGACGAAGCACATCAGTGGCTGTGTCTCTTTCTGGCTGTGCAGATGACGCGCAGCCGCTCTGCGCGTCTGCGGCGGCGTGCAATGATTGCCGAGCAGATGGCCCGGGTCCTGGAGATCGGCGGACCTGGAGAACTAGCTCGCGAATTGTCCACCGGTGACCGGTCGTTCGCCTCCGAAGACCTGGAAAAGCTTGTTGCGGATGTCGAACGTTTCCGCGCCGATCCGTCGCAACTGCCGCTCGCACGGAAAGAAGACCTGGAGTCTTCAGCAAAAACAGCGACACATATCGCCGGCATCCTCATGACACGCCTTGTGACCCTTTATGGGACTCGAAGGGCGTTAATTACTTGTGATGAGCCTGTCGTCGAGCTGCACGAGTACATGGCCAAGCCAGCCATAGGGGGTGGAGTGTGGGGCGCTCCGATTTTGGCCTTCCCTTTTGGTCCGCATTCAGTGCTTGCTTTGTACCGACGTGATCTGGAACCTCCCTTGGAGCCGGGGTCGATGTTAACGACGAGCGAAACGATCGACCTCAACAGTTCGATCCTCGCGAATGCGCATAGCTTCGCGATTGCTCCCGCGGGTGACCACATTGCGGAGGGGCTGTACCTTCCTTCGCAGCCAGTCAGCATCCGGTCTCAGCTGATCGACTTACCCAAGTCGGACGAATCCCTATTTCGGTTCTGGACGCCGCGGAGGTGGGAGGGCCAGCACGATGCGCCCGTCCGTGTGGTCAATCGGTGGTGGCCCGGGCACGTGCCCGCAGCTCCTCGTCCGACTCCTGAGGAACAGAAGATATTTGACGCTTGGGGTTAGTGGTCGCTGCCAAGCACCCATGGTACGAGCAGGGCACGGTGTCCATTTAGATCACAAGCCACGTCGCATCGAGCCGACGTTGGATGCGTCGCCACCGGGAAGTGCTCTATCTCAAGGTTCGCTTATCCCGAACGAGAACTTGCTGATTCCCCCGCTTGAGTTCGAACAGGCCTATTCCCTCAATGAGGTCACTCAGCTTCTGATAGCCATAGTTGCGGGGGTCCAGCGATGCTTGGTTACCTATTTGATTTCCAACTGCGGAGAGGTGCGCCCAGCCATCATCTCCACTAGCAGCTTCGACAGCGTTGCGTACCAGAAGCACGAGTCTGGCGTCGCCGCGCATCTCCTTCGTTCCACCAAGCCCGTCTAAAGACTTGTCAGGGATGGTGTGGGGTTGCCCCAGTCCCTCGACATAAGTGAACAGCGAGCAAGCGTTAACAAAGGGCTCCGGCGTTTTTCTCTCTCCAAATCCATACACCTTTAGGCCGTCCGCCAAGATGCGCATCACCAACGGGGTAAAGTCGGCGTCGCTCGAAAAAAGGGCGAGCCCATCCACCGAGCCTGCCGTAAGCAGGTCCATAGCATCAATCACCATCGCCATGTCAGCCGCGTTTTTTCCAGTGCTGTACGCGAATTGCTGCATGGGCCGTATCGCGTACGGATGAAGAGCAGCTTGCCATTGCTGCAAATAGGGGCTCTTCCAGTCCCCATAGGCCCGCCGCACGTTGGCCACGCCGTGACGTGCAACTTCAGCAAGGACGAGATCAATCTTCGACGCTGGTGCGTTATCGGCATCAATGAGCAAGGCAATGCGCTTCTCGTCAGGATTCACCCTGTTGATCATGCAGGGAGACATGAGCCCGGTCAACTTGTTTGGTGTGGCAGCGTGAGTTGAGATCCGAGAAGTGCAACGATAATTAATCGAATCAGACCAAATGATGCAACTTGACCTCGGCGGAAGGCGCACCACCGTGTATGTACCGGCAAGACGTGATGAGATGCTCCGCTTCTTCCGGGCGCGGATTTTGGGTGATTTGCCCAGGTTCAGATGGGGTCTCTTTCAAGAGGCTGTCCGGGCCGGAAACTACCAGCGTGCGCTGGACATAGCCGCGCAGGCGTTGGACGAAGAAGCAGAGCGTTACGCAGTCCGCAAGACGATGTTCGGCAGCAGCCACGTCAATGTATCTGCACCGGACAGGGTTCCCCTTTACCTGGCCTCAATTTTCGGGCGATTGGACGTTATCGATCGGGTAATAGCCCTTGAACGGTTCGCGCTGGATGAGGCAAAAAAGCCCTATGACGGAGCAGAGGGGGAAACGGGCCGCATCCGGTACGACCGCAATACGGCCTTCGCCGTGGAAACCCATGACAGTCGGCTGGAGCAAGCCCTCGAGCACAAGGCCGATTACGAACGCTTCGCAGCCATCCTGAGTGCGGTGCGCCAACGTCCCGGCATCCTCCAGGTGGACCTGACGGGAGTGGTCACAGACAGGGACACCAAAGGGGTCATTAGGATGGTGGACCAGTTGGAGGCCACCGATCTGGTGGCGACAAAGAAGGTTGGAAGCCGCGTCGGTGTCTGGCCTGCAGAACACCCGAAAGGTCCGTCCCCTTCTGATCGCCGCGAACAGCGATGGTATTGGGCAGTCGATGATTATTGGGAGGAGCGGCCTTTCGAGTGGCTGGATCTGTCCGCCACGATCTCCGGCATCGAAACCTTGGCGCGAATAGTGGAGGAAGCGGCACGGCAGACCGGCATTGACGGTGGTCTCCGACCAACACCGTTGGACTTTATCCAAGGCAGCAAATGGCATTTCGCTTCCCCCGCACTGTCCGGGGGAATACCCACTCATGAGGACCCTGATCAGCTTGCCATGGTCTTCTGGGGCCACCAGGACCTCACTCAGGCAGCTGCGATGGCCGGGAGGATCATTCACGACGGGGGAGCCCAAACGACTGCGAACCAGAAGAAGAAATGGTTGCTGGCCGAGCCGCGGCATACGCACATGGAACGGATGCCGTTCACCGAGCGTTTTAGCCTCGACACGGGCCGTCACACGGGGTGGCTCCTGCGTGAAGTCCCGGAACCGACCGCAGACAGTGTCCCGGCCACCGCGTTCACCGCCGCCGGAGTATGCACGGACCAGGAGAAGGCAGCCGAGCTGGGCGTCGCGTGCTGGCTGAAGCGGAGCAAGGGGCGGGCCCTAAGACCAGCATGAGGTCAGATGCGGATCCCCTCGAAGGCAACGCCAGCTGTGAGGCTGCCGAAGCCTGAGGTGCCTGGCTGAGCGATGTGATTGTCCGAACAAGGGCTTCCATGCCTTATCCCACAGCTCGTCATGCGGTCCTGCCGGGTAATAGTCCGGACTGTCGCTCATGGCCGTTTTCATCCGTCTGGGTTCTGTTGGCCTGCATCCCGGACAGTGGCGAGTTTGAGTGAGACCAAATCCGGAAGGTGATCGATCTGAGCTGGGCCCGCCCCGGACCCTAGAGAGACTGCTTCAGGTGTAAGCAGGTGCGGCGAATCAGCGGCTATCAGCGGATCGGCTGGCTCATTTCGAAAACGCCTCCGGCTCCGGCCTCGTCGCCGGACCGTGATCGGAAGTCGATCGAGGCTCGACTCGCCGCGGCGGAGGCAGAGGTCCGGTGGCTGCGGATGCAACTCGATGATGCGTGAGCTGTTCTTCGGCGCGCTGACGCGTGCGCGGCTTTCCGCGCTCTTTCTGTCCGAAAGGCAAGAAGCGGACCATGAAAGAACGCATCGGGTACTCACGTCCTGTCGAAGTCTTCATCCCTAACTTCCGGCGTTTCCAACTTCCCGAACCACGGTCCGCCATCGAACTCCGCGTCCATGAATCCACCTGCAGTCATGTTGATGAGGTTCGGCCCGGGGAGGCCATCCGGGACAAACTTCGCGTCTTCGGGATGGTGGTAAACATATTCCTTCGCGGAGTGCGCCAAATGCTCGTTGAAGAGCTTCTCCATGGCTGTTGTGCCCCTTTGTATTCTGTCGGCCTCCCCTCGGAGAACAGCACCTCTGATCTTCTGAACACGCGGATCGTCTGATTCGAGGCCGTCAACCATGACCATCGGATCGCTCATGAGTAACCCGAGCTTCCGTGTGAGGGGAAACGTAATGCCCCATGCCGTCATGAAACCCACACCTTCCGACGGCTCATCCTTTGGATTGGGGATCAGATTCACCGGGGCGTCCGAGGTGATGAGGGAACGTTGCTCAAATTGCACCAGGCTCCACGGTCTGGTTGCGAAGTAGGGCGTCAACTTTTCGGCCGTATCTACCATGTGCTGAATGTGTGCAATGTTTGAGAAGCTGATCGGCGGGCCGCCAGGCTGAGTAGCTTCGGCCCAGATCCGATCTGCCTGTTCCGGGGACGGATCGAATCCCAGATTCTTCCTGGCCCAGTTACCAACGTTCTTACGCCCGCCGGCACCGATCTCGACGCGGATGAACTTAGCCCGAAGATGTTCCATGGTCTTGCGAGTGTCCGGTCCGCGCACGCTCTGAAGGGCCATGTAGTAGGAGAATGTCCACCGGTCGCTTTCTGATAGAGGGAACTCGTTCCCTTCGAGCTTCCCGATGATGCTGATGGCTTCCCCCTCCATGCCACTCAACGCCTTCTCGAACTCGTCAGGTTCCTCTAGGTCGTCTAACGTGTGAAAGTGTGTTTGCGCTGCCACGTTCTTAACTGATGAGGTGAACGATTTCCGGGAGCGATCGAGGGGCACAGCAACGATTCGCCCCTTTTCGGAAGCGAATCCCCGAAGGTATCCCTGGGGCACGTAATGGTGAAGCTTTGCGGTATTGCCCTTGCCGGTCATGTCTGGCATCCTGCCACAGGCAGGGCCAGGAAGCGCTGGCGACGGCAAGACCTATCTATGGGAGTTGAGGATGACGACTGCAGGTAGGTGCGGTGCGCGGCCACTGCTGGCTACAGCCCGAGGAAGCGCCTGCTTTGCAGTCCGGCTGGACGTATGGCCACGGTAGCGGCCAGCCGTAGGGCCTTAAGAGGATCCCCGAGCAGGTAAGACCGTGCCGCCCACGCAGCCCGACTACTGGGAAAGGTAGAACGCGCGTTGGCCAGCTGTACGCTTCGGTAGGGGAGCTATCGCAAGGGGAAGCAACCCCGTGAACCCTTTTCCGGCCAACGGGCAATACATAGTGTGAGCACAGACAACGACATCATCAGGCGGTCACGCGACAGCCCCGCAGCTTTCGGGGAGCTATACGACAGACACGCCTCAAGCATCTACAGATTCGCCGCGAGACGGGCCGGCGAATTCGTTGCCGACGACGTTACGTCCGAGACTTTCCTGGTTGCTTGGGAGCAACTGGAATCCTACGACCCGGACAGGGAGGATGCCCGGCCTTGGCTTTTTGGCATTGCCACCAATCTCCTGCGGCGACACCACCGCGCTGAAACCAAGGTCCTTAAAGCGGCCGCAAAAGCAGCCCTAAAAGACTCTGTCGCAGATGATACGGAGCGTATCGCTGCGCGGGTTGACGCTGTAGTGGCGTCCGGACGCATTGTTGGTGCCCTGAAGTCTATGGCTGCTATCGACCGGGAGACGCTGTTGCTCTACGCCTGGGCCGACTTGACCTATGAAGGCATCGCCTTGGCTATGGATGTCCCTGTGGGGACCGTCCGCTCCCGCTTGAACCGTGCTCGTAGGACCCTTCGGACCGAGCTGAACCTCGAAATACTTGATGAAACGGAGAACGACCATGGACGACTTGCAGCTGCTCCGCGAAATGCGTAACGACATCGGCACCCCGCCGCAGGCCGCTCTGGCGCGCGGGCGCAATAAAGTCATGGACAAAATCAGCCAGGCCTCTGCTGCTCCCACAGCTGTCGCACCCGCAGCGGCCACTGTTACGCCCATCCGGTTCAAGCGCCGCATACTCTTCGCTTCGGCCGCTGCCGCTTTGCTCGTAGGCGGAATGGTGGTCGCGGACGTAATCAAGCCGACTGGCCCTGGAGCTAGCGCCCAAGCCGCCGAAGTTCTGAACAAGGCAGCGGCAACAACCATCCGAACAGCTGACCCCGTTGTAACCCCCGGACAGTACCTGAAGATTCAAAGCACCAACCTGTGGGCCTCGGCCGCAGTGGACGAAAACCGAGAAGAATATCAGTGGCTGGATACGGAAAAGCAGACCATGTATATCCCGGCCGACAGGAACCAGGAATGGGTATGGGAACGCTCAGGCCGGATCCCCACGACATTCTTTGATGACGTGTCGAAGGCGTATGTAGAACGCACTCAACCTGGCGGCCCGAAGGCATACGTCCTGCGCGGGGCGAACGGAGCCTTCTACGGGCCAGGAAGCGATTCCACATTCCCTTCTCTCAGCTACCTTGACTCCCTGTCCAGGGATCCCCGAATGCTTCTGGATGACATCTATAAAAAAACCTCGGGAAAGGGTCAGTCAGTTGACGGTGAAGCACTAGTCTTCATCGCCGATCTGCTCCGCACTGGAGTCGTTCCCGGCGATCTCCGCGCCGCGCTGTACAAGGCAGCTGCGCTGATCCCAGGAGTGACGGTCACCGATGAACAAGCAACCCTCGACGGCCGCAAGGGCATAGCCATAGGCCGTGTAGAAAATTCCTCTCATTTCCGGCAAGACATCATCATCGATCCCCAAAACGGGCTTCCCATTGGGGAGCGGCAAGTCCTCACCGAACCACGAGGCACGATGCCAGCCGGAACGACGACCGCATGGACAACGGTAGAAACCACAGTCTCAAACAACGCTCCCTAGTTGCACTGCAGATGTCCGCCTCCGTCACGCACAAGGGGCGGAGGCGGACGTCTCGTAACATTTAGGTCATCGCAGCCTAAATAATGCGGCACCAGTAGAGGATCCTGCATTGGGAGAGCTTCAAAGTCGACCCGACAGCCCGGGATATGGGCAATCGCGCGGCTGAGCACTCCCTGGCCGCTGCCCGTCTGGACAAGCACGAGGGCGTCGCGGCGAGCGGCAGGACCTGGTCGTCCAGCATCGGATTGCCCGGCTCCATCGAGAAGCCCCTCCGCCCATCGCCATGGTCGGTCCGGCAGTCATGTTCCCTATTGCTCTGACGGCGTGGTCGAGGAGAGTGGTTAGCTCCGCCGTCTGAAGCCGAACTTGATGTTCATGTGATGATCGCACCCTTTCGCCTGGTATTGCAGCGGTTGCAGTATCACTCTTCATGCCGTTATTCGCACTCCTCCGGGTCCATGTCCTTAAGTATGAATGCGTTGCGTCGGCTTCCTACGCCTCGGGATCCATCCAGTAATCGCCGCGTTTGAACTCTTCTGGCGCGGTAGCCCAGTCGTCGGGGTGGGAGATGGGCAGCAGTCGATGCTGCTGCTCGTGAGTGCTGTCGTACGGCGTCGCCGCGTAGAACTTCATCCGGCTGTGGTCTTTGATGAGCAACATCTCGATAACCTGAGCTGCGGTCTGCAGGTCCTCGGCGATGTTCCCGGAGGTTATGTCAGTGGGGGAGAGGACAGTCTCGCCGGTCCCATCCATGTCCACGTAGAAGCCCGCCATCTTCTCGTCGTTGGCGCGCTGTCCCGCTGCTGTGGCCTTGCTCTTCCTCTCAGCAAAGAAGGCTTCCCAGCCGTCCTGTGAGTCCTCCTCTGGAGACTCGATGCAGTCGTAGTCGCCCCAGAATGCTGCGAGGTCCTGACCGAAGACGAAGGCGTCCATGTATTTGGTCGCGTGGTGACGCCCGTGGGTTTTCAGCTTCGCTACTTCCTTTGGTGCCTCAGCGCCCGTGTTCCAGGACCTTTCAAAGGTCTCGTAGATCCACAGGGCTTTGCCCAGTTCCTCCTGGGCAAGGACAGTGAGTGATCGAGCTCGGCCGAATGACTCGCGTTCAAGCAGGGCATGTGCGTCGGCGATCAAGCCGGTGGCGTTGTCCATCAGGGCCTTCCAAAACTCGCGGGCTGTGCTCGGGGTCATCTCCATGCAATTCATTCTCGTGCACGAGCACACCCCGGCGATGCTGACGCCTCGCCGATTAGCAGCACTCACTGCCGCAGATTGGCACGTATGGTTGAGCCCATGGTCGATACCCTCGATGCCGAGAAGGAGCAATTCTTCCGGGTAATGGCATTGCACAAGTACTTTCTCAATGCTGATTTTGCGCGCGATGTGTTCATGCGCCGGACAAATCGAGAGCAATCGCCAGCCGGGGTCGACTTCGCCTCTTCGATGGACGACTCGATCGCACTCAGTCTCTGGTACGCAACTGTGTACGTTGTAATCGAAGGATGGCGCGCTACAGGGATCTCCGATTCGGAGGTTGATGCGCTCCTTGGAGATGACCGTGTCGACGATCTGCGTCGTTTTCGCAACCAGATCTTCCACTACCAGCCGGCGTACGACAATCCCAAGCTTCTCGAGTTCTTAGGAACCGAGGATGCGGATGCTCAAGAGGCAACCGCCTGGATCCGGCGCACACACGCGGCGCTGGGTAGAGCTATCGCGCAGGCATTGCAGGGCCTCGTCGATCCCAAGTGAGCGGAGGGAAACAGCGCGCCTGGCGATCGCCGGCGTCCACGTGTCCCGACGATCATGGACCTATGGACTTGAGCAATGTATCGCTTTCAAGCCCGCGCTCTTCCCGTTGGTGTCCCCGGCGCGTTCCCTCGATTTGTCCGGTGCTCTGGGCGAGGATCAAAGAATGAGCGCGGCCGAGACTGACACTGTTCCCGATGACCAGACTCCTGAGCCTGGGAGACTGCTGACGCGGGTACCGGGGCGGGCACGGCCCCAGAAGCAGGCCCTCCGGGAGTTCGAGGAGGGTGTCGCCCAGTTGCGTCAGCAGTACGACCCGGTATTCTGGCCGCTCTTCGTCCCGGAAGCCAAGAACATGTTTCGCTGGCGCGTCCAGTTGGAGTGCGGATGTACGCACGAGGTCTACACGCACGGCGAGGATAAGTATCCGGACGATCGCCGCTACCTCGACCGCTTCACCCGAGGCCGGTTTCCCGCCGACGAGTACTGGTGCCCGACCAACCACGGACCTGCTCAGAAGCCGTATCGGGACATCGTCGAGTGGGTCGATCGCAAGGTCATGGAGTTCCCGGCGGACCCTGTGGAGCCGGAATACGACTGGATGGACGCCGAGGACTGGGCGAAGATCCGGAAACCCAAGCCACACTCGTCGGCGTTCTGGCGGGTCAAGCTCTCCTGCGGGCACTATGAGCAAGTCTGCACTGATGTGGATTGGAAGCTCGAGGACGGGCCCAAGCTGGTGTCCGAGGAGCGCATCGTGGAAATCCGCCGTGATTTCGAGGAAAGCTGGGCGGCAGCGGATAATCCTGGATGGCCTGAAAAGGGTTTCGAGCGAGACCACATCCGGAAGATGATCGATCTGCGCTGGCCGCGCCCCGAGCCCGAGAGGGACTGCTTCACCTGTACGCAGGTGCGGCGGATCACTGGCTATCAGCGGATCGGCTGGCTCGTTACGAGGACGAGGCCGGCACCGCGCCCGTCGACGAACCTCGATCGGGAGAAGATCGAGGCTCGACTCGCCGCGGCGGAGGCTGAAGTCCAGCGGCTGCGCAAGCAACTCGACAACCCCGACAACGCTTGAATCCACAACGACGCGATCTTGCCTTCGTATTTTGGGAAGGGTCGCAAGGACTACACCCCCGATGGGAACGGGAAGCGGACCAAGGACGCCTATGACGAGTTCAGCGATCGACAGTTCATCGCGTTCACATCAGGGATGTTCTATGAGTATTCGTAGGGCTATCCTCGGCAGATGAACCAACATGCAGTACCGACCGAACCAGGCCATTACATATTCGCGTTCAGCCTCAGTCGAGGGTGGCTCCGGATAGCTGGGACGGGTGCAGTTGCTGCGGTGGTTATTGCCGTCGTGGCAAACGCAACGGAGCCGTTCCGAGCCCCCTTGGGAATCGGGCTAGGCGTCCTGGCAATAACCCTACTCATCGCATTTGCCATCGAAGGTTCATCACGACGGCAGACGCAGGAACCAGCGGCAGCCCACGCCCGCATGGGCGGGCATCGGATGTTGCTTGGCAACGTGCGGGGCAGAAGGTCCTTGGCGGCAGAACTGGCTCTCCTTGCAGAACTCCATGCGAAGGGTGCACTCTCTGACGAGGAATTCAGTGCCGCCAAGCTCCGTACCCTTGCGGACTGATATCCAGCGGTTGCTTCGTCAGTCTCTTAGCGACTTCAGGGGCGACTTCGGCCAAGAATTTGCCCATCGTCCCCCGCAGCGAGGGAAAAAGAAGGCCCACCGATGGGGGACCGGCAGGCCTTCAGCACTCCACGCTACAGCGGCGCGCATTGAATATCGACTGGACTAAGGGGTCAAACGAAGGAGCAACAAGTTGTTGTTCTTCTCGTTTCCTGGGGCATGGATAGGGGTTGTTTCCGGCGTTGGAAACGCCGCCCGCCGCACGGAAGAGTGCACTATTCAGCTGCTGCTATCCGCGCGACCGGGGGCTCGGCGCTCGGTCGCAGTGTCCCGGACGCATTGGGGGGACATTGATACTCTGGGCAGAGGGGAAAGGGGGAACAGAAATGGGTCTTAGAAGTCTTTTTCGGCGAAGAGGCGCAACCGCGGCACCCATAACTCCAGTCGTGGCGGCGGAACGTGTCCCGGGCGCGCCCATGTCACCGGAGCTCCAAGCGGAACTGCGGGAAGCGTGGGCAGAACTAACTGAGGCTGCCAAAGCATCGAAAGTGACAAACTTCCACGCCTGTACACGTACGGCCCGGCACTGGACCGAGGACCCGGCGGCAGTCAGGGCCATAGCGGCCACACTCCGTGAATTCCCGGATACAGACAGCCAGCAGACAACATAGTGACCTACGGGCCGTTCGCCCGAGGTCATCACAGCTGGCCGGAAGGCCGGCGGTGCGAGATTTCCACTAAGATCCTGGGGCAAGTTTGCAAGGTCTGGACGTTGCCGTGGGCGAGGATTGAGCCATGGTAAACGTATCCGCGGTTTAACCGCCGTGATCTACAAGCAGATTGGGTCCGTGTCGATGCTCCACCCTGTGTCCTCATGAAGAAGATGAGGCTCCGGTACGCCGGAGCGTGTCGGCTGTGCGGTGCATCTCTTCCGGCCAGGACGGAAGCGATCTACGAGAGCGAGACGAAGACCGTCCGATGCTTGGAGTGTGCCACCGAGACCCCGGAAACAACCCCCGACCTGGAACGACTTGATGATAAGTCGTTGTCGGCTGTATCCGGAGTAGCTGGGTCGTCAGCCCGACGCGAGTATGAGCGTCGCAAAGCGAAAGATGAGGAAAAGCTCCGCGAGAAGTGGGGCCCATTCGGGGGCATCGCAGTCACCCTCTCTGACGAACGCCAAAGCACCAAGTCCTGGGATCGAGGCGCGATTGGCGAGGAACGCCTCGGCGCTCGGCTGGATGCCCTGGCCGCCGATGGCCTGGCCGTCCTTCACGACCGACGCATCCCCGGATCGAAGGCCAACATCGACCACATTGCCATCACTCCCAGTGGAATCTGGGTCATCGACGCCAAACGGTACAAGGGACGGCCTGAACTGAAGATCGAGGGTGGCATCCTTCGCCCCCGCGTCGAGAAGCTCCTCGTCGGCCGACGTGATTGCACGAAACTGGTCGATGGGGTGCTCAAACAGATCGACGTCGTGCGAGACCTCGTCGGGGATGTTCCGGTCACCGGGGCGCTGTGCTTTGTTGAAGCCGACTGGCCGTTGATCGGAGGCGCATTCTCGACCCATGGCGTTCATGTACTCTGGCCGAAACGGCTGGCCAAAGTGCTTGTAGAAGAGCCCGCCGGCGACCTTGACGTGGCGAGGATGCGTGAGACGGTTGCCTCCCGGTTCAAGCCTGCTTGAGTCAGGTGCCCACGTTCCAGGCCGCTCGGAACCATACCGAGGGGACAGCTTACGGGAAGGAAGCCAGGCATCGATGGATAGTGAATTTCAGTCCGGCCGCCTGCGCAGGATCCCATGATGAAGCATCGGCCGCCTCGCCGTCGGAGCATCTTCCGCTGTCGCCTTCTACGCCATGGGTTACGGTCTCCGAGTCGGTAGCACCAAGGTTCAAACGCTGTGTCGGTGCCGGACAGTACCTTTATAGCAATTGCTGACCACATCCGAAGCGTGCACTCGAGATCCAGGAGAACCGCCACATGACACCGATAAGCGGCGACGGACATCGCGCCGCGCTGCACCAAAAGAGCCGGGGCACTGCGAATGCCGTGAGCGGTGACGTTCACGGCTGGACTCCTGACATGCGTGAAACGATATGAACAATCGCCGCATGCGCCTTGGGGATTTCTCTCAGCTCGCTAGACAATGCCGCGAGAGCGGGTACGGATTCGCCCAGTTTCGGCAGATGCCGAGCGTCAGCCAGCTTCGCTGGCCAGATGATGTTCTGGAGCAATGGGTCTTCGACCACGCTGAGAATGTTTCATTCCTGAATGACTACGGGGAGGTCGATCTCACGCAGATCGATTGGCAGGTCGAAGACTTGCCCGTCGACGATTTCATGGAAATGCCGACAGGACCGTCCGACCGAGGAGCCATCGAGGATTTCGCGGAGAATCCGGACCACTGGATCGCCGTGCGCAGGTACGGCGTGCACATGGGTGTGGAGCTGTGTTGGGAAGTCCACGGCACCTGGAAGCGGTGGCCGATCGTGCTGGACCGGGACCTGGTTAATCCAGGGGATCTCAGACTTCAGCTTGTCGAAGGGCGCACCCGTGTGGGCATCCTGCGCGGCCGTCGACGGCGGGGGAGCGTGGTCGCAGACAGGCATCTGGCCTGGGTCGGCCGCCGACGAGCATGAGCGGCCAGACACCAGCCCGCGGCGCGGCGATCAACGCTCATCATGAGATGCACTATGAAATCCTCACCTATCCGAAAGCCCTCCACCTTGACCTCGCCAACCCAGCTCGCCACTATGATCCGCTTTCACCTAGAGACCCTTGGCGAGACTAACGCGCATCACCCGTTCGAGCAGCTATGTCTCGGTCTGACCCGCCGTCGCATCGTCAGCAACGTCTTGCCTGCGACGGGCCCGGTCTCAGCCGGCGGCGACGGAGGACGTGACGCCGAGAGCTTCTGGAGCCTGGTGGCCAAGGAGCTGCCGGACACGTCACTCTTCACCGCTCTTGCCACTGAGGACGCGGTTGTCCTCGCAGTGACAGCGCAGCGCGAGAACGTTCCGTCTAAGATCCGGTCTGACCTTGCGAAGATCTGCGGCAAGGGGGAGCCAGTCGACCGCGTCATTTATTTCACGGTGACGCCTGTCGACACGGCGAAGAGGCATGAGCTCCAGGCACACGCGCGCGAACAGCATTCGATTGGACTGCAGATCTGGGATGCGCAGGCGATCGCGAACGAGATCGCCAGTGCGGACCTGTTCTACCTCGCCGTCGATTTCCTCCATCTACCATCCTCCATCGCGCCCGCGCGCGGAGAGTCCAGTGATGAGCTCCCTGACTGGTATATCGAGGAACGCGATCGCTGGCGAACACCCTCAGACCGCTCAGGCTCGATGGGGGAGTTCGTCGACCTGCGGGAAGGCCTTCGGTTCTCCAGCCTAAATCCCGAAGCGCGTGCCGACCTACCCGACTGGCTCGCTTCGGCGCGGGTACTGAGAGATGCAGCACATAGAAGAGACGATGTGCTCAACCGCATCGACTACGAAATCATCCTCGCAACCGGGTTCGGGCTCAACACACTGAAGCCTGTCGACGGGATCCTCCGCGGCTACTTCGGGCGGCTATCCTCCCAAGCATCCGACTCCGGCGTGCTGGTCGACGCCATCACCCTGCTGCGCCTCGTGCAGGCGACGTTGCCGCGAGGCGGGACCACCATCACATCGGAAGAAGCGGAAGCGTGGACCGAGGACTTGGAGAGGGTGCTTGAAGCCAAGCTGCGTGCAGCGCCCGGGATGAATGCGAAGGTGGGCCTGCTGTCAGCCGGTGCGATCCTCGCTCTTGGTCCCCGGGGCTTCACGCCGGAGGAGCTCGACGACGTCTCCGGCCCTGGTCCGTTGATGTCGGAGATCCACCAGAAACTGAGCGCCGCCAAGCGGGAAGGACGCGGGCTCCCGGCTGTGCCGTCCGACGCGGAGCTGCGCGACCTCGAAGCAGGCATGAGGCATTTGGTCGACCTCGTGGAGACCCTGCCGGCGGCTCCGATGGTACCCCTAGATGAACTCATGTCGATCTTCGATTTCACAGCGCCTGCCCTGATCGACCACCCTGACTATCTCAAGGTGCGCCAAGCGCTGGACGATGTAACGATCGAGCGCTCGGGGCGGGCTTCGGCAGGAGATCGGGCACAAAGCCGCGCCATGGCTCTGCTCCAAGGAGGCCGGGCCTTGGACGCCCTTCGTGAGATTCATTCCGCGAAGTTCAGCTGGCTCAACGGCGACGCTGCCGAGGGCGCGGCCATCATGATGCTGCTCGCGTCGGCCGTATACAGCGACCTCGGACTTCCGCTGGCCGCGAAGCAGTACGCGATGAGCGCGGTATCGGTCGCAAGAATGAGCGGCGGCCCCGATCTCGCCGTCCTCGTGGCCCGGGGCATCATCTTGACTGCGACGTACGAGCACCAGGCCGGCCAGTGGCTAACCGCCACCGAAACGTTCAAAATCGGGATCTGGGCGCAGGCGCAACTGGCGGGTGATCCGTGGAGCTTCGAGCGCTATCCGTATTTCATGGACATGCTGATCGACCAGTGCCACGTCCTGCGGGCCGCGTCTTCGCTTCGCCCCGGGCTGTTGCCTGCCATCGAACGCGTGGTCCAGTCCACCCAGCTCGACGAGCTCGTCGCTCCGATGCTGGCCTCGGTCGCACACATTGAGCCCCCCGGAGAGGATGAGACCGCAGACGCGGCGGACCGCGGGGGCCTTGGGCGGCCCTTCTCCGATGCAGGCCCGGTGCGCGAGTACAGCTGGGCTGCGCTCGGCAACGTGTGGGTCGTAAACGCACCGAACGATCGGATCCATGTGTTGGCGGCCGAGAGGTTCGTGGCTGCTGTGCAGATCACCCTCGCTGACCTCGCCGGCGAGGACCTCCTTCTCGTGCCAGGTGAGATCCGCATCGCGGTTGAAGTCTCTGACCGGCCCGTCAAGCCCGGATCGGTGTTCACCGCGGAGTCGGAGCGCGGCCGTGGCACGGTAGGGCATCGGGTGATCCTCTCCCGTTCGGGAGCGTTGGCACCCGAAGCGGACCAGCTCGAGGTCACCTCCGCGGCGCTCCAGGCGATCGTCACCCAGTCGCTACTCGGGCAGCCGGCATTCATCGCCGTGATGGAGCGGACCTTCGAACGCGGGCTTCCGCACATGCTGACCTGCGTGCGCCCCTACGACGACCTCGTCGACGTTCACAAAGACTCGTTCTACGACGAGATCAGCGGATTGTCAGGGGGTCTCATCGGAGCCGACAGGCCGCGGTCGCCAAAGCCCGCCACCGGACTGCGCAGGAAGCTTCCGGAACATGCATCGGCCTACGACCGTGCCGCGGCCATTGATGCGATCGCCGGACGATACGAGAAAATGCTGCCACCGGTGCGGCTGACGCTCCCGCGGCTTGCTGGGGACCCGGCCTTCATTCAACTTGTGACATCGCTGCGTGCCGAAGGGTGGAAGGACTGGCACCTTCTCCTCGCGGTCGTCAACATTGTGGTCAATGGACGCGCAGCGCAGCGCGGCCTGAACATGACAACCTCGATCACCAAGGCCGACGTCGAACGAGTCAGTTTGCTCACGCAGGAGGAGGAACGGGCGGAGGACCCGGAACCGCCGCTGAAGATTTTCACCGAAGACAGGATGTGGTTTCACCTCTCGAACGCCGCGCTCACGACCGTACGTCGGTGGGGACTGGAGGTGCGCCTCAACCGTGTGGACCCACGATCGTTCCTCGGACTCTTGGGCGACCGCTTCAACTACTGGGACGACGACGTTGAACATGAGCCAATCTTCACGAGTAGCGATGATCACAGCACACCGCACGACGGACCGGGACGGGACGACGGCTAGTATCCAAGGATGGTCAAACAGATGAGGGACCCGGCCTTCAAAGCTGAGCAGTTTGCCGGTGTGCACCTTCCACACGTCACCGCAGTGAACCAGCTGGTCGAGTCCCTCCGGGAGCCTGAGCCTTCGACCGGCCGGGGGTGGGTGCCGTACGTCGCGCCTCTTCATGGGGGCTCAGAGGCCCGGATCCTGAGCATTTTGCGTGATCCCGGGCCGATGACCCACGAGACCATGGGCTCCGGAATGCTGTGCGTGGAGAACGACGACGATTCCGCAGCCCTCCAATGCCAACTGCTCGCCTCGGTGGACCTGACGCCTGCTGACCTGACCCCTTGGAACGCCTACCCATGGTACCGCCACGATCAGTCCAGCGGTCTGAGGAGCCCGCAGATCACGGAAGGGCTGAACCCTTTGGCCCGGTTGATCGACTTGATGCCAAAGCTCGAAGTTGTAGTCCTCCAAGGCGGCGAAGCGCAGACCCTGTGGAAGCGGTTCGCCCGCAAACACCCCCGTGTCGCTGCCCGATATGCAGCAGTGGAAACCTACCACCCCGGCAGGACGGCACTCAGAGACCCTGATCCGACAGTTCGGGAAGCCCGTGCCAACCGCCGTTTCGAAGCTTTTCGCGAGGTTCGTCAGATTCTGGACCGCGGGCAGGATGCCCGCTAGGTCGGGTACATGTGCAGCCATTTATCCATGCCTTCCACGAAGCCATCTGACTTCGGATACGGCAGAGCCAAGCCGCTAGTTGGGCTTTTCGGCCGGCCGGTACCTGTCACCAAAGGCGACCAAGGAGCTCTGGAGCAGCGTCATGCTGCCCAGTATGTCCACTGGCCGGGAACGGGTTTCTGCCGGCAGTGGGCTGACCATCCAGGCGGCGAACACGTTATGAGGAATCTTCAGGCTCATCGCCTGGTCAAAGAGGCGCAGCACAGGTTCGTGGAAGAGCCCATCTTTGAGCTGGAAGCCCGGGCAGAAGGTTCCTTCGCCGATGAATACCCGAACTGCCCGGCGCATGGCCTCCGGGTCGCCGAGGGATTGGAAATGCGTCTCCAGGTCTGCCGCTGTCGGCAGGGTGAATTCTTCGCGGATGCTGTCCCAGATATGCTCCGGGACAGCCGGCCAAAACCGCTCAGCCTTCACATTCGACGCAGTAGGCATGGCCGTCCTTCTCGCTCGCCTTTTGCGAACGGTGGCGGACCAGGAAGCAGGACCAGCAGGTGAACTCATCGTCAGCCTGCGGGATGACCTGGACGACGAGCTCTTCGGCAATGAACTCCCCGCCAGGGGTCAGGCCGTCCAGGGTGTCAGCCTCGTCGAGCTCCTGAACCACGGATTTAGCATCCGGGGCTTTGGCGGACTTCAGGGCCTCCAGGGAGTTTTCCTGGGATTCCTTGACGTCAGTGCGCAGTTCATCGTAATCGGTTGCCACGAAAGTGCATCTCTTCTCTGTTGAAGGGGTATTACCGGTCCTGCAACTTCCGCCTTCGCACACAGCGGCATGCGGCCCCGATCGGCAGGGGGCGCGCTGCAATGGCAACGTTTAGCCTTGGATAGAGTCAGCAGGCTTATGCGTCGGCTCTAAGCGAGCTTCCTGGCCAGGACAGCGATCGCACAGTCGTCCTTCGTTGCGACCCGGATCTTAGTATCCACGAGACGGCGGAGTTGTTTCTTGTGCTTAGGATTCTTAGCCTGACGAGTTGGGGCAGACGCGAGCAACTCCACGATTTTTGCACAGGCCGGGGCTAGCCCCTTAGTGCGAGAGTTGTACAGGCTGTTGGCCGTCCCGTCACTCATGAGGATGAAGCCCGTAATACCGTCCAGGCCCCCACGGATGATCCTCATCCCAACGGCCGACCGTTCCGAAGTGAGGAACGTTGTTTGGTTGGCGAATTCAGAATTATCGGGTCCTGAAGCTACCCGTGCAATTCCGTCCTTCACGTACCCGACGACGCCGTCACCCACATGAAGGACAAGGAACTGGTCACCCGCTGTCGCGACAGCCAGGAATGTGCCGGCCAAGTCGCGAATTCCGACCGCACGGCGTTCCGCGACATCATGCAGACGATCGAGTAGGTAATTCACGATCTCAAGCTTTAAAGCGACCCCATCATCGCTCGACACAAAATCTCCGAAACGCTCCGAGAGAAGTTTGCAGCCAGTATCCACGAGCGCTTGCGCACCAAACTCAGAGTGCGTTGCCGAGCCGGCACCGTCGGAAAGACAAACCACTTGCACCCCACTGCGAGCAAGGTAGGCGGTTCGATCTTGACCGCGGCTGCCATCGAGAACGTGCCCTCGTCCCCGAACCTGATAGTGGAATTCTCGAAACAATTAGAGATCCTCGATGCCTCGGATTGAGCCGAAGTCGATCGGCGGCTCGCCCCCAGGCATCGACTGCGAGACTTTTGAAACGGACTTGGAGAGCCACTCGAAGAACTCCTTGAAGTCGATTCCCTTCAAGCGAAGAGGAGGCTTCTCCGGAGTGAATCGACCCAATACATCAAGATCTGCGTCGCTTCCGATCCCGATAGGGAAGACCGTGAGCTTCTTGCTGGCGACCATGCGCGTCACGCGCTGGATCGCCCGCTCCAACTCGCTCTTGTCACCGTTTGGCTGTCCGTCTGTCATAAGTACAAGCCAAGGCTGGAAGTATAGGACGCCGGTGTCGGAGTACAGTGACTTGCGCTTCTCCAGCGTATCGAGGGCGAGGTTCACGCCCTCGCCAAGATGGGTAAGACCGCTCGGCGCAATCGTGATGTCCCGCTGAAGGCCCTCGACACTCGCAAAATCCTGAACGAGGTTGGCTCCGGTGTTGAAAGCGACGACGCTAACCTCTGCGGAGTCGTGAGCATCATCGTCCTCATCGATGGCGTCATAGAAGAGGCCGATGCCCTCAACAAGTTCGCGGATCTTGTCGCCAGCCATTGAGCCACTTGTGTCGATGCAGAGAGAGACCGGGACTCGGGGAGTTGGGTTCTCGACTAGGTCGGCGGCTCGGATATCAAATGTCATTTGTTCAAAATTCCTTTCGGGATGAGTTTAGGGATTTCAACCGTTCCACCACTTCTTCAAGCGCTCCCAGAAGGTCGGCTGCGGCCGAGCACTTGACTTCGATGCCGCCTGTTTGGTGGTCGTGGTGGCTGCGCGTGGAACATTTGGGTAACGCTGCGATGACGCAGGTTGGACGCTCGTAGTCCTCGGTGGGCACTGTTTCTTGATCGCCACGTGAGATTTCGCGACATCAAGTCCTTTGCCCTTGAACCACTCAATGTGGTCGAAGTCAATGAATGATTGACGACAATCTGTGCATAGCCTCAACGGATCGAGTTCATTACCTCGCCTCTCGCACGCGGTGCAACGACCGTAGGAAAGATCCGACTTCAGAACTGACTTCTTGCAGCTCTTGCAGGTTCCCAGCTGACACTGGGAGCAGCGGCCACCGACGAGGTAGCGATGGGGCGTCTCCGTTCCGCATCTCTCACACGTACCGAAGTCACGCTTGCGATTGCAATCTCGGCACCTGCCGTCCTTGAGAGCGCCGGCCGGTCGCGGGGTGCCGCAATCAGAACACCTCGGCCGATTCTGCTGACTACAGTCAAAACACATTCCGGGGATGACGTGATCTTGAGTGGCCTCATTCCATTCCCCCACCAGGGCATTGCGGCGGTTGCACTGTGGACATTCGAGAATCGGAGTTTCAGGTTTGAACGCCTTGAACCTGAAGGGGTAGACATCGTTGGACATTGGGTCGAAGTTCTTGTCGCTTCCGAGCCACCAGCGGTATTGCCGAAATGCTCGGAGCCACTCCTCGGCAGACGGTGGAGAGGTGTACCGCTGGCCTTCCCGATGGAAGGTATTCCAAAACATCTCCTTGAGGCCGCGTGGCATGTGGCTCCACATGTACTTCCAGTTGCCCTCGGGTTGGTCACGATTTGAGCGCTCTCCGACCTGAAACGCAAAATTGCCGTCTTTGATGAGGCGAGCGATGTCACCATCGGACCCCGTACGCGCATAGGGGAACTGGCCCGTGATCAGAACCATGAAGAGCATCGTTGCGACAGCGAAAAGTTCTTCTTCACTCGTCCGCAGTGATTCGGCATACGGGCGGCCAAGTGCAGATGCTGCAGTGAACATTGGAGTCCCGACCGGGCACGGGTATCCATCGACCTGCCAAGAATCTGCATCAATCATCCAGACGTTCTTGCTGGCATCAACGATGACGTTCTTGGGATTGATGTCGCCGACGATCACGTTGAGTGAGTGCAAGTACGACACCTTCTCCAGGAAAGAGATGCAGACATCGACGAGGTCGGCCTTGGTCCACCCGGGGAACGCCTTGAGGAACCGCCGCGGGTTCATAATCACGCGGAACTCATTGCCACGAGCCCTTGGCATCATGTACCCGACGAACTCGCCCGCATCGTTTGTGACAACTGCTTCGGGAAAGCAGATGCCTTGTGAGTACAGACTCCGGGACGCAAACTGTTCGACCTTCGCTTGGCGGTGGCGCGTCACATGGTCTCGGTCGAAGATCTTGACGACTCGATCCCCATGGACTGCATAGGCAGCGCCCTCTCCGCCCTCTCCCAGGAGTTCATCGAGGACCACCGACCCACTGCCCGAAGGGGAGCTGAAGTGGACCTTGTCTCCGACACTTGGAATGGTGGCAACCTCAAGTAATGAGTCGGCCCCCTTAAATGCCGGCTCTCTATCAAAAGGCTCGACCCGGCAGCGAACCCCTGATTCCGCGCTTGGCGACCCGAGTACCGGTGATCCCGTCCGGCGATCCGCCAGCTCCGAGGTTCCGAACTGACCCTTGAAGTCAGCGAGGAGTGGGCTGAGCGCGGCCACTTCTCGCGCATCTCCCTCGTCTTGCTTGCGACGAAGTTTCCGCACCCCACGCTCGTACAGAATTTGGTCGCTCTCGATTCTGACGCGGCCATCGCTGGTCAGAGACCCAGCTACGAGCTTCTTGCTGCTCGTGTGCGACAGCAAGCGGACATGAAGAAGCGGCGTAATATCGTTGATCAGGAGGCACATGTCGTACTGGTTTGCATAGCGTGTGAAGATGGCCTCGAAGACAGAGTCGGCGTAGTGGTTCGAGTCGTGGCCTATGTCGGTACGTACCAGCCCGAGCGCCGCAGCGTCCCCGATGAACCCAAGCGAAACTCCAGCCCGGCGAATCGCCTCTGCTCGCTCCGGGTCAACCTTGCGGCTCTGCTTCGTCAGTTCCTCAACCACGTCGATCGGGATCACGATCGGGTTGTCGTTCAGCCGAATCGTCTGACCACACCGTTGGAGCAGCGCCTTCAGACCACCTCGCCTTTCCGGTCGGTCGTCCATAAATACGCTTGTGTCAATTAAGAGACGGCCGCTAGGACCAACGAAATCAATCGGGTCCAGCAGTTCCTGAGCCGCCATCAACTTTGCTTCCCAAACGTCACGTTGTTCTGGAAAGCTTCCTTCGCATCGTGTGCAAACTCCTCGAGTGCCTTTGCGGTGCGGTGTTGGCTTTCTGTTCTAGCCTTCTCGTATCGCAGGATTGCTGGCGCAGGAATCCGGTGATGACTGGCGACCTTGACGCTGTCGATTTCTCCCGAGTCGATCAACTTCATGAGGGTTGAGCGTGAGATACCGAGCATCCTCGCGGCCTCAGTGGTAGTGAACTGCTCCTTGACTGGAACTACAACGGCACCAGCTCTACCTTCTGCTTCCAATAGTTCAAGGATCTTCTCAGCGCTGTTGCGAGGCAACGAGAACGCAACCTCGATAGGGTCGCCCGGCTCCATCAGAGCGGTTCGAACTGCCTCGATGGCGCTCTCAACATGACCGACCATCACACCTCGTAACTGTCACAAATCCACCTAACTGATGCATCTAAACGGTAACTGTTGCAAGTGTAACGCCAAGTCGACTTTGTCCACCACCTTTTCTGGCTGAGCGGCTACTGTGTCGGATCGTCGGTGAGGCACGCCGGCGGGCAAACCGGCCCTGACCGCACTTGTTGTACACACTAGCGACGGGATGGTTAGGAAGGGATACGCCGCGGTTGTCATCGAGGCGGGCGAACCTCCCGCAGAGGACGAGAACGCCCGGAACAACATGCTGCTGCAGCGCGCTTCGAGCGCGACCGCCATTTTGGGCCGGTCCTCGCGCCCAAGGTCGCCCAGAAGCTCCCTCGACAATACCCTAGAGCCATGCCCACCCGACCAAGCTGTCAGGTCGCTGTCACGAAGTGGCCTCGAATCGACTCCAGTCGATTCGATCAAATTCAGCCAGATCTGCGTTCGCTCGCGAGAACGCACTCGAACCAACAAGAGGGTTCTTGGCATTCAACCTCGCCTATGGATGCGCGGTCTCAATCACGGAGTGAACTGATTCATCGATGAGTTCGCGCTTAGCTTTCGCGGGACCGCCAAAGAGCAGGAATACAACCCGCTTCGATCGACGGCTGAGTGCGCGTATCGCTTCGTCGGTGAAAATCTCCCAGCCCTGGTCCTGATGGGATCCGGCCGCGCCGCGACGGACTGTGAGAGTGGTGTTCAGCAGCAGGACACCCTGTTTGGCCCAGCCATCCAGGTTGCCGTGGGACGGCGGTTCGATCCCGAGGTCGCGCTTCAGTTCCTTGTGGAGCTTCCTCAGCGAGGGCGGCGTGCGCACGCCCTTGTGAACGGAAAAGGCCACGCCGCGCGCCTGTCCAGGACGGTGATAGGGGTCTTGTCCGAGGACGACGACGTCGACACACTCGAACGGCGTCTTGCCGAATGCCGCAAACGTCTCCGACTGCGGTGGGTACACATCACTTGTTTTGCGTTCCGCCTCAACGAACTGCTGCAATTTGCACCAATACCCCTTCTCGAACTCGTCACCGAGCTGGAGGGCCCACTCATCGTGCAACCGGTAGTCCTGTCGCACCGGCTGTTCAGGAACAGAAGCCTCCGGAAAGGGTGGAGTCGAATCGGCCATGATGGCTTGAGTACTCGCTCGAGGAGCACTATTCGGGGTGACTCGCAAAAAGTGAAATATCCGGCACCCAGAAATTCCTAAACGTCGGATATTCTACTTTTTCACAAGCCACCCCTACAAGGGAGCCGAGAACATGCCGACCCGGACGGAAAACGTTCTCAGTCCACACGGTGGATTCGGTGAGTCCTGAGTTGTCCAGGGCGTCCGCCAACCGGACGGCTACGTCTTTCCCCTCATTGGATGATCCAAGAAATACCTTCGACCTATCCACGGTTCTAGGCCGAAGGCTTGATGGGGATGTATGGGACACGGGAGAAATTCCCTATAAGAGCGGAGCTGCATGGGCACACAATAAGAACCTCAGGGAACATGGCATTGCCGACGGTCAGTGGGGCACCTGGGGTTTCAATATCAGGAAGTGACACCTAGTCTGGGACAGAGCCGATGGCCGCGACATTTGCGGACCCAACCACCGGTTCGTGCGTCTTATAACTCTGGTCTTTGGGGGAACCTTGAGTGATCCGGAATACCCGCAGCAGCAACAGCCGCGCGTCTTCGATACTTCGTTCAATTACATGACCGACACCCCTCCAGGGACTGACCCGGACAGTGGCAGTCCGAATCTCCGGGCGGACCACGAGCTGCTGTGGACCAAGACGCTGAACTCCGGCGTCCTGTTCGAACCGACCGCGCCGCCGAAGCGTACGGACGGCTACCTCATCTTCACCGACCCCTCCAGAGCGATGCATTGGTACGGCAGTGACGCCATCACCCACTCCTACACCGGCCGGGCACGTACGGCGTCTCTGGCGAACGCCATCGCCTCGCTGAATGAGGAGCAGCGGGCCCGCTACCTGAAGCCGCCGTACACCATCGGCAGTGCGATGATCTGGCCCGTCAGGAAGAAGGACCGGCCCACGATGAACCAGGCGAGGGGGCTCAGGTCGCTCATCGCCGACCGGATGGATCTGACCCTGGAGTGCATCCGGCGTCATTACGCAGGAGAACCGGAGAGCCCACTGGCCAATGTCATCAACGCGTACGCGGACTTCTTTGCGTTCTTCGACGGATTCAAGGAGTTCGTGGACTTCTTCCACTTTCAAGACCTCGTGACGCCCGACTACGAAGAGGTTCGGTTCTACCTGCCCTTCGACAACTTCAAGCGTTCCGGGATGCCGGCCACAAAAGACGAGTACGTAACGTACCGGGAGGCCACGCTGGAGTTCATCTCGGCACGGAACCGTCGGATGGCCGCTTGGGTCATGGAGAACCACCCCGGGATTGAGGTACGCCATACAGACTGACTACCCAGCGACGTCGCAGGGTCAGTCAGGGTCATAGTCCGCGCATTGAAGCCATAGGGGGATTCATGGAACTACCAGCCATCCTGAAAGACGAGAACGTCGAAGCCGCAGCCGAACTGCTCCGGCGCTACTACCTTGAACCGTCCACAAAGACGGGGCTGCTCAGTACCGGCAGTTACTTTGATGAATGGGCGAACCGCGGCGACAACCCGGAGGTGAGGGACAGGATCACCGACAGCGACGCTGTCGCCGTGTCCATGCTCAGCGTCAAAGTGCCGGCCCAGGCCATCATCGGACTGCAGGAGAAGCTGTTGTCGGCGAATATACGGGATCTCCTGGCTGATATACCCACCGACGTGAAGATGAGCGACCTCACGGTCGCGGAAGCAGAAGCCACTCTCGGGGAGGGCAGCCCCTCATGGCTGCTCTGGCAGGAGCTGAGACGCACACCCAAAACGCGCTGGGATGTCGGGGCCACCACAGCCAGCAAGATCATGGCGAGGAAGCGACCGCATCTCATCCCCATCTGGGACAAAGTAATTGGGGCAGTCGTGGGCAAAGACAGCTCTGAAGGCCAATGGCTGAATTGGCACAACCTCTTCATGGAAGACCCCGACCTTGCTGGACGATTGGGGCGCATTCACAAGCTTTCTATGGTCCAGACACCCATTTCCGAACTGCGCATCATCGACGCCATCCTGTGGCGCTACGGCAAGGACCATGGCATCAAGGGCGGGCGATCCGGCAAACTCGGAATCACCTGAATCCCGCCAGTGTCAGCCATGCCACGAGGAACCTGGTCGCATAGCGGGCCAGCGCCCGCGCCAAGTTCGTAGCCGGCCAAGGTCTGCTGACTATAGAGCTCCATCGCCTTTCATCATTTGCTGCGCCAAACGAATCGGATCGTTGGGGTCCTGGGCCGACACAATTTCATTAAGCTTCGCTGTTAGGTATGCGAGAAGCTCGCGGTTCCACTCCAGTGGCGACCCGTCAAAGGAAATCGGTCGTTCTCTGCCCGCATTCTGAATGGCACAAACGACCAGACCGTACATCTCCTGTGTGGAGTCGAGGATGAAGTCCTTTAGGGCCGCGTGTTCGGATGCGCCCAGATCACCCTGCTGCTGGTGATGATTACTGTGTTGAAGCAAGCACAGGCTTTGTCCCGCGTATGAAATGTACTTCTCAATGAGCCATTGACCATCCACTTCGTCATTGGTCATGTAGGTCCTCAAGGAGTACCGGTAGAGCATGGGTTGAAGGTACTGCTCCATAAGCGGCCACAGCATCCGGGGGTTGTTGCCGTTTTCAAAGTACCTAAACGACAGCTCTTCCATGGCGGCGTCAAAGGCTGGCAGAGACCGCGCATCCGCAAGGTCAGGTATTCGGACGGCAGGCCTTGAATCCTGGATATGTTTGGGCTCCGGGCGCAGCGGTATGTGGTCCGTTGACGTATTGTCCAGGCTGGGAGTCAGGGCTTTATCAATAATCCGAAGTAGCTCGGATATACCCTCCATCGCCTCGCCGTAGAGGTTTGGTGGGAGCCCTTCCAGCCAGACCGCGATGCGCATTCGATTGCCGTCACGGAACCGGAGCGAGGCAATGAGATTGTTCGAAGGCCCTTGATAGTCGATATGGCTGAGCGCCGGAGCGGACGAGGCGGGCATCAATATGGAGCAGGCGTTGAGTTCTCCAAGCTGAGCAAGTATGGGGCTCCCTTCGGCAGGGTCATCCGCCAAGAGGTCGCTTTCCT
The DNA here is from genome assembly GCF_006964045.1 of Arthrobacter sp. TS-15. NCBI lineage: Bacteria > Bacillati > Actinomycetota > Actinomycetes > Micrococcales > Micrococcaceae > Arthrobacter > Arthrobacter sp. TS-15. Next base: position 156,749 of record NZ_SDXQ01000031.1, read on the forward strand.
CGAAGAATCCGATTACACCGTCCTTTGTAATGAGCCAGCCATCCCATCGCCGCTCTTCTGCCCCTTCCCCAGATACGTAGGTAGCAGGGAGCATTACTCGATCCCCGAGGAAGGACAGGTCGACTGTCTCGAAGTAGCGGTCCGCTCCTTCCGCCATCGCTTTTACTTCGCGCTCCGCTGTTCCTGCCGGATACCCAGCATCGAATACAGCGCCGCCGGCCGCGCCGAATACCCGATCACACATCTCCTGGACGAGAGCTGCCCTGGCGAAGGGATCCTGGTCGTTCTTGAGTTGCTCCTCGTACTTGCTGATCAACCAGGCCGCTTCTGCTCTTCCAACTATCGGTTGGGGAATACCGGGGATCCTGCTGTTACGAGGCAAGTAGGCTACCTGTCCCATAGCGATAGCAATCGCAGGAGGCACACCCAGAGCCTCAAGTCGACGTCGGACATCATCGGCTGCGCCGTCCAGGATTCTCCCCATGGTCATATGATCTGACCCCAATGGTTCAACGACAACCCTAAGCCGAGAAACTCCCTGCCTTGACAGCGGCCGAAACCATGTCTGGTGGAGACGGGCCCGGCGGGAAGAGACCTGGTGCGAAGGATTGCCCCCGTCCCGCTCGGTTTGGTCGTGTTGCCTGTAGGCTGCAGATCAGCACGAACCCGGTGAACGCACTCGACGACACACAATTCCTCGCTGATACCGTGGAAAGAGGGCAAATGGTCTCCTTTTGAACATGTGTGAGTCGGGGGAAGCATGACGGAATGGAAGCCGGGTTGGTGGGCACGCGCGTTCAGAGGTGCCGGGTCATGGGTGCTGTCGATCCGTGAGGGCCGCCTGCGCGTCTGCGGAATCCCCCAGGAGGTGGACGCTGATGTCATCGACGTCCTCGGACTCGCAGTCGATGCAGGCTCAGGGCAGCTCATCGTCACTCTCGTCCACGGGACGGAGACGGTGCTCAATGGGCTGTCTCGTCGCGCAGTGCGTGAGGTCGCCGCGGCGTACCACTCCGAGCTCGATGAGCGACGGCATCTCGCCGCCCTGCTCTCAAAGGCTGAGGAGCAGGGCGAGACGGCGCGCCTGTGGTGGTCCCGGGTGCAAGAGGTGATGAACCGACCCCGGTGGGCGGACCAGGACACGATCGCCGCGCTCGAGGGCTCCCGTCCGGACGTCGCTGTGTGGCTGGCTGCCGACAGCGATCCGAGGCTCTCCGGGCTTCCCAAGGGTAAACGTGAGGACCAGCGTGCCGCAGTCGACGCCTGCCGCACCACTGACTTGTCAAGGTGGGCTGCCCAGCGGAACGAGGCGTTCCTGGAGTGGGAGAAAAACGAGTTGGCGGACTTCTTCCGCAAGGTCGAGAAGTCGCCGTTGACGGAAGAGCAGACGAGGGCGACGGTCTGCTTCGACAACCGGGTGCGTGTTATCGCGGCCGCGGGCTCCGGGAAGACGTCGACGATGGTAGCCCGCGCCGGGTATGCGATCCGGCGTGGCATCGCCCAGCCGACGGAGATTCTCGCCCTCGCATTCAACAAAAAGGCAGCCGGTGAGCTTTCGGAGCGGCTCTTCTCCCGCCTCGGCGATGATGGTGCCGGCGTGGCGTCGAGCACGTTCCATGCCTTCGGGCTGCGTATCATCGGCGAGGCCACTGACCGCAAGCCGTCCCTTCCCGATGACCTGACCGCGGACAACGGGATCGGGCGGCTCGCGAGGATCGTGGATGTCCTCCGCGACCAGGACCAGGCCTTCCGGCGGGACTGGGACCTCTTCCGGCTCGTTTTCGGCCGGCAGCTTCCGGATCTCGGTGATGAAGCCGATCCTGAGAAGTCGGACAGGAACACAGGTATTAACGGCTTCGGCACTCTCGCTGGAGAGGTCGTCAAGAGCCAGGAAGAGGTGATGATCGCCAACTGGCTCTTCCTCAACGGCGTCCGATATGAATACGAGCGACCCTACGCGCACGACGTTGCGGACGCGCACCACCGTCAGTATCAGCCGGACTTCTACTATCCGGACACCGACGTCTGGCATGAGCACTGGGCGCTCGGTTCAGACGGCAACCCGCCGCCACATTTTGACGGGTATGCCGAGAGTATGGCGTGGCGGCGTCAGACCCACAATCGATACAGCACAAGACTTATCGAGACAACCTCGGCAACCATCCGGGACGGGTCCGGGTTCGAGCACCTCGAACAGGAGCTCCGCCGACACGGAATCCAGCTCGAGGAAGACCCCTACAGGGAGGCACTCGGGGAACCGCCGATCAGCGACCAGGCGATGCTGGCGCTGACACGGTCCTTCATGTCACACGCGAAGGGCAACCGCCTCACCCCTGATCTGCTGGCGGAGCGGGCCGGCCGGACTTTGCGGGCCAGGCTCTTCACTCGCCTGTACGGCGTCGTCCTCGCCGAATGGGACAGCCAGCTCCGCGCTGCGGGCCAGATCGATTTCGAGGACATGCTGAATCTCGCCACCGATCACGTAGAGTCCGGCCGGTGGATGAGCCCTTACCGGCTCGTCATGGTCGACGAGATGCAGGACACCAGCGCTGCCCGTGCGGCGCTGGTGAGGGCGCTGATGAAGACTCCTGGAAACTACCTGTACGCGGTCGGCGACGACTGGCAGTCCATCAACAGGTTCGCGGGCTCAGACCTCAGTGTGATGACCCGCTTCGATAATTGGTTCGGGACAGCGTCCACCATCTGGCTGGACCGCACCTTCCGGTCCCCGCAGTCCCTGTGCGATGTCGCCGGTGGGTTCGTGATGAAGAACCCCAATCAAATCTCCAAGAACGTCCGATCTTCAGCGCCGGAGACTGACGAGACGGTGTGCGCCGTCAGTGTACGGGAGCGCAGCCACTACGGATCGGTCGTTCGGCAGCACCTGACAACCCTTGACTCAGAGCTCACTGAGCCGGCCACTGTGCTGCTGCTCGGCCGGTACTCCCGGTCCAAGGACGATGTCATCTCGGCGCTGGAAGCCAGATACGCCAACCTGACCATCGAGTTCAACACCGTGCACGCCTCAAAAGGAAAGGAGGCAGACTACGTCGTTGTGCTCGGCCTTGAGAGGAACGGATTCCCCAGCATTGTCGAGGATGATGCTCTCCTGCAACTGGCCATGGCCGCCCCCGACTCCTACCCACACGCAGAAGAACGACGCCTGTTCTACGTCGCACTGACCCGTGCCAAGCGCTCAGCGCTCCTGGTCACGCGCGCCGGTAGGGAATCAGCGTTCCTCCTCGAGTTGGCCGGAGATCGTGTCGTCAAGATCCGATCCGCGACAGGCGACGATATCACCCCAGTGGTCTGCCCGAAATGCAAGAAACACACGATGAGGGAACGCAAAGGGCGCTACGGCCGGTTCTTCGGCTGCACCGGGTACCCGACCTGCAAAGGAACGATGAAACTCGCCGATAGTTAGGGACAAGGATGCCTTCCATGTTCCGAGGCGCACGTTCTACGCTTCGCGATTTTTTGGCCGGCTGACGAGTCCGACCCACGTGGTCGGCCAAGCCGAGCCTTGCGGAATGCAGCACTTGCAGAGGCCATCATCACAACGATACGCAGACCACGCGGGTCGCCACCCTTAAAAATGTATGCTTTACGGGTGCGAGCCGTTGCCTATATCCGCAGATCCAAAGATCCCACCGAGGGCAACGCGTCGCTCGTCGACCAGCGTGTTTGGATTATGGCGGAAAGCCGGAAGCACCACCACACGGTCGCCAAGCACGACATCTTCGAAGAAATCGTCAGTGCCTACCGCGACCGGCACCGCCCCGAGCGCGACCGCCTCGAAGGGGTCCTCGCCGAAGGCGACGTCAAGGCGCTCTACGTCCGGGACCTTGACCGGCTGGCACGGCGGTTGATGGACACCGCCCGCATCGTCGACACCTGCAACCGCCACAACGTCACGATCTACACCCATGACCGCGTGTTCGCCCCTCGATCGCCCGACACCATCCTGCTGATCTCCGTCCTCGGCGGCCTGGCGGAGACCGAGGCGGCGACCACGAGCAAGCGGCTGAAGCGCACCGCTGAGAACATCCGCCAGAAGGGCGGCTGGAACGGCCCTGCGCCGTACGGCTGGATGCGGCCCGAGCAGCGCAACGCCGACGGCGTGAAGACGCTGAAACTGCACCCGCAGGAGAGCAAGACCGTCCGCCGCATCGTCGAATGGCGGCTCGACGGACTCTCCGTCGCCGAGATCGTCCGGGAGCTCAACCAGCAGGGCCTGACCAACCGCGAGGGCCGGCCGTTCCAATACCGCGCCGTCGCCTCGCTACTGCGCCATCCGCTCCTGGCCGGATACAATTCCCTGACTGCCAAGGCCGATGGACGCAGCGGCGGCCCAGGTCCGGACTTCCGCGACACGCGCAAGATCGTCATCGACAAGGATGGGCGTCCGGTCAAGAGTCATGAGGCGGTCTGCACGGAGGCCGAGTGGGAAACCCTGCGCCTGCTGATGAAGCCCCAACCGCTCAAGCGGACCCGGGCCCGCGCCGGAGGCCTTCCCCTGGTCGGCCTCGTCTACTGCGCCGGCTGCGGCACCAAGATGACCAGCAACAGGTCGATGGGTGAGTCGGGATCGTACGTGTGCAACGGACGGATGCGCGGCGCTAACTGCCCCGGCGTTGCAATCAACAGGGAAGCCCTGGAGCGCTTCATCCGCGACGTCGTCGCCGGATCGCTCGACAGCCCCGAGGTGATGGAGCTGCAGGCCGAGAGGCTGAACCAGGCCGCGGAAGGGAGCGCGAGCTCGGAGTTGTCCGAGCTCCACGAACAGGCTGATGCCCTGGGGGACTCCATCCTGATCCTGCGGGCCCAGATCAACACCGCGCCGGCCAGCGCGATGTCGGCACTGCTGAACCGCATCGGTGAGGAGGAGGCCCTCAAGGGCCAGATCGAGATGCGGATCTCGGAGAAGACCGAGGGGCGACCGAGGGCGATCCCCGACATCAGCGGGGCCGAGTTCCTCGAGCTCTCCGAGACGGAGCAGAAGTCGATCATCAGGGCCTTCCTCCGCAAGGTCGTGGTCTACGCCGACGACGGAAAGCGCGGGTCGGTCAAGGGGATGTTCGGCTCCCAGGGCACGAACCTGAGCCGGATCGGCTTCTGGTATCTCGGCGAAGCTGACGACCAGGAGCCGCGCCGCGGGGGCGGGTACTCGCTCATGCCCTCGAACGGCAGCTACCAGTGCCCCAAGTGCGAAGAACCCCGGACGTTCCGCTACCGGAACAACCTGCGCCACCACAAGAACTACGCGCACCCGCAGCCAGTGCCGTGTCCTGAGTGCGGCCAGGAATTCCCTTTGCCCGGGCTGCCCAGCCACCGCCGCAACAAGCACGGGGTCAAGGGCTCACGCCAGTCCTGGAGCTGACTCTCGGGGACTAGGCGGCCCGACGGCGACCCAAGCGCGCAGGCTTGGCAGCCTCAGCTGCCTCCGCCCGCCGGATGGCCACCGAGGCCGCCACGGCGGCTCCGGCCTTGATGGCCTCCACCGGGATCGGGCGGACGGCGATCGCGGCTGCAGCTGCCGCCGAGATCTGCACTGGCCTGCGCGGGGAGGCAGATGCAGACGAAGCCACACCGCGTTCAGCGGTGGTGACCTGTCCTGCCATGACTGCCTGCCTCAGATAGCTGTGCCTTGAATGCCTATCGGCACTCTATCAACTAATGAGTCAGAGGATCAATCGAATGGAATCTGATACGAGTCGAATCGTCACACTCGGGGATGAGTCGACGAGATGGAGCGGGCTCAGGCCGCGGCAGCCCCGGTGTCGCTGATCCCGGCCAGCAGCCACTGCTCGGACAAGGGGTCGCGGCGCAGCTCGAAGGTTCGCAGCGCCGAAGTGGACGTCAACCGGACCTGAACCTGCCAGTGTTCGACGCTGATCAGGTCGCCGCTGCCCACCGGTGCCCGCTTGGCGGTGTTCCACCAGTCGGCACGGGTGAACCAGTGCACAGGTTCCGCGGCCACGGCCCAGATCCTGCCGTCATGCCTGACGGCCAGGGGAACCCCCTTCGCCGTGAAGCGGACCTCCACTGGAGCGTCCAGAGGTTTGCTATTTGATGCTGTTGCTGCCACGGGTCCGCTCTCCAAGATTCCTGTTCATCATTTCTTCCCGGCGGGTAACCGCCGAACTCCACACCCAGGTCCGGTACGTCACCGGCCCGTCCTTCCATGTCACTTCGACCGCTTTCGCTGTCCAGGCGAAGACCTCGCCGTCCACCAGTTCTGCGCTGTTCGGGAACCGGATCCATGCCTTGACGGGGATTCCGGGATACCCGTTCTTGGCCGGGAAGTGTTCGAAGTCGAGCTCTTCCACGGTCAGCCCGATCGGGCTGGCCCGCCGCGCATACTGCGCTTGCAGTGCAGCGGCGAACTCTTCGGAGGACATAACACAACCTTAGAACACATATTCGAATAGGCGACCCACATAGATGGCGGCTACGGCCGGCCGCCTCGCTCCCGGGAATCACCGTTGGTCCTGTTTTTCGATCCCCTGGGCACCAAGCTATAAAAGGGCTCCGACAACGTCCGGAACGGACTGATCCTGGTCCGCTGCCGGCTCGGCACAAAACGGCGCAGTGTCCGACAATGGGGACATGCCAGCTGCTTCTGCCCCCTGCACCGTCCACCACCTCTACTCCACACCCGGTCACCTCCTCCCCGCGTGCGGTGTAACCCCCGGCCCCGACGGGTCCGAGTGGCACACCGGACACGACGCCGGGGTCCTGCAGGCGTTCTCCGCGCAGGGATCCGCGTGCTGCTCTCTGTGTCTGGAGTTGTGCCTGTCATCTCCTGACTGACATGTGCAAGGTGGTACAGGTGGTACGTGGTCTGCCATACTGGTAGAGAAAACAGGTATACGAGTGGAAATCCTGCTCAGCCCCGGCTGAGCAGATCGTCCGTCCAGGCGGGCGCGGATAGTCCAGCTTCGGCTCCCGGGCATGGCCTGGGAACGGGGGCTCGGGGAAACAGTTCTGAACTGTGGAGCCGAGACGCTGGACCTTCCGAACACTCATTGCCTGGACACAGAGCCAGGACGACAGGACCGACCAGAAGGACGAGAAGACCATGGACATCACCAGGACCGCACACGTGACGCGGACGAAGCTGGCCGCGACCGCTGCAGCCCTGGCATGCGCCGCGCTCGTGCTCAGCGGCTGCAGCAGCTCCGGCGGGGACGGGCGGTACTTCGCCACCTCGGAAGGACAGAACGGCGACATCGTCGTCGTGGACGGTGACCAGATCACCTACTTCGACACCGCCAGCCGCCAGGACCTCGCCTGCCACTCCATCAACTCCGTCCTCGACGACCCGAAGGCGGCCGCGGCGAAGGGCGAGCTCAAGGACGCCTACACCGTCCGCGGCACCGGCAAGATCAACGAGTCCAAGTCCTCCGTGGACTGGACCGAGGCTGGCCGCAGCACCACCGAGACCGGCTCGATCAGCTTCGGCAAGGACAAGTCGACCATGGAGTTCGTCTTCTCCAACGGCGTCAACGACGTCGTGCTCGTGCCAGTCGACAGCGAGCAGGGCAAGGCCGTCAAGACCAAGTACTGCGGCTGAGGAGGCTGACCCCTTGACTGCCCCGATCGACCTGCAGTACCGGAGCCCCGTGGACCACGCGTCCGCGGGGCTCTGCTTTTTCTCTCCCAGGACGCGCCCGTGCGCCAGACAGGATGCAGGAGGTCGGGCATGACGCTCATCGGACCGATCAGGTACTACAAGGGGCGGGTGGCGTACCCCTGCGACGAGCAGCTGCGCACGGCAAGAGCCACCTGGGATTTCGACGACATCCGCCGGCCGACGGACGATGTGGACTGCACGCACATCCAGCTGATCGAAGTCTCCGGCCGCAACGCGGGGGAGCGGCGGCAGCTCGAGGAGGAGAAACTCACACGCTTCTTCGACTACATCGGCACCCGGGCCGGCTTCCGGGTGCTCACCCACCAGAAGAAGCCGGACTCGGCCACTTCGGCCTTCGTTTCGCACGAGATCGTCTACGTCATCGAGTCCCGGCCGACCAGGGGGTACGCCAAGCTCACCCTGCGCTCGGAGCTGCCGCGCAGCGGGACCGCCGGTGCCGTCTCGGACATCTTCAGCGCCGAGGGAATCGACCGCATCTCGCGGATCTTCGACAAGGGCCCCCGGAGGGATTGAGGCCGGTGCTGCAGTACGACTGCCGCCCGACGGGAAAGGAAGACCCCATGGACATCACGTCCACGGGGTCTTCTTGTGTCTGACTGGCTGGCAGTCCCGTATGAGCCCTACAGCCGTCCGCCCTTCAGGCGCAGCGCCCGGTACTCCTCGATCGTCTCCGGCGGCCGTCCGTACTTTGGCGCATGTGTCTCGACGAAATCGATCTCGGCCCAGGTGTCCCGGTGCCGGACCCGCGACCTGGCCAGCACCGCAAGCGCGGTTACTGAAACGACCACGTTGGCCAGCCACCACAAGATGGCGATGAGGACCGCCGCCTGGACCAGTCCCCGTTCAGAGGAGCCCGTCTGTGCTGCCACGGCCGCCAGGGCCGTTGAACCACCCAAAGCCATGCACCCGAGCAGGAGCCCGGCCACCCAACCCTCCGTCGGCACCCGCCGGCGCGCCAGATCAGCGGGGCTGTCGCGATGGCGGACCAGCCGCAGCGCCTCGCGCAGGAAGAACACAGCAGCCAACGCGGCCAGGCAGTTCACCGCCAGCTCGCGCGCTCCCTCGAGCCACCAGCGCCCCGAGTGCCACCAGCCCAGCGGAAACTCGTCGCGCGCCTTGCCTCGCAGATTCATCCGTTCCATCCTTTCCCCCGTGGCAGGCAAAGGGCGGCGCACGCCTTGTCGGAGTGCGCCGCCCTCATCACCAACGATCAGTTCTTCGGGTCCTCAGCCGGCTTCCTCCGCGACACGGGACCGTCCGTGCGCTTCGGAGCCGGATCCGCCGTCCGCCGCGGCTGGGCCGGAGCCGGCTGCGACGGCTTCGGGGCCGGGGCCTTCGGAGCCGGGGTGGGAGCCGAAGCCTTCGGAGCCTGAGCCGCCGGTGCCGATCGACGTCCGCTGCGTGGAGTCGGCTGGACACCCTGGCTGCCCTGAGCGCCTCCGGCAACCCGGCCACCGACACGGGGCTGGATAGGAGCAGGAGCAGGAGCAGGAGCAGGAGCAGGAGCAGGAGCAGGAGCAGGAGCAGGAGCAGGAGCCGGGGCCTGCGGACGCTGACCGGACTGGCCCTGCGCCTGCGCCGGAGCGCCGGTGCGGGGCTGGATCGGAGCCCGGTGGACACTGCCCTGGCCGGTCGGAGCCTGGACCGGAGCCTGCGGGCTGCGGCGCTGACTGCCGCTGGCCTGCGGGATACCCGGTCCCGCCTGCACAGCACGGGAGCCGGAACCCGCGTTGGCCTGCGGCTGCTGGCCTTCGGCGGCCCGCGTCGCCCGGGTGCCCGGAATCCCCGGGACCGCTGCGACGACGGGGTTCACCTGCGCGGGCCCGCCGGTACCAGCGGTGAAGCGCGGGCCCTGGCCCGAGGAGGCCGGAGCCGCCTGCTGTCCGGTGCCGAACTGCGTCGGTGCCGACTGGCCGGCGTCCGCCTTGCGGCCACCGCTGGTGTGCGCACCGCTATCGGTGCCGCCCGTGAGCCCGTCCCGCTTCTGACCCTGACCCTGGCCATGGCCCGGCTGCCCGGTACCAGGAGCACCCTGCGCGCCGCCGAGCCCATGGCCGCCCCGCGAGGAGGGACCCTGGCCGGTGCTGTAGCCGAGGTTCGACAGGCCGCCCTTGCCGCTCAGGGTCTGAGCAGTCTCCTTGTCGGAGCGGGAGCTCCCCGCCTTGCCTCCCGTGAGCTGCAGAGGACCGCCCTTGTCGCCGGGACCCTCGGGACCACCAGCGGACGGACCACGGCCGCCGCTGTCACCACCACCGCCGGGAACCGGACCGGGGCCGGCGGGGCTGCCGCCGTCGGGGCCGGCTTCCGGACCGTCGTTCGGACCGGCGGCCAGGGCCAGTGGGCCCTTCCCGGCAGCAAGCGACTTCTGCTCGCCGTTCAGGCCGCCGGCGTTGGTCGACGAGCCCTTGCCGCCACCCGGGGTGCCGCCGGGCTTCGTGGCCCCGCTGCCGCCGAGCTTGCCGCCGACGCCGGAGGCGAGCTTGTTGCCCATGGCCATGCCCGCTCCGGCCCCGGCTCCCGCAGCCAGCGCGGGGAGCATGCCGCTCTTGTCCGGCTTCGGTGCGGTGTTGGTCTCGAGGAACTTGTCCACGAGCTTGGTGAACACCTCGTCCATCGCCTGCAGCACAACCTTGCGCACACGCAGGAGCGCCAAGGTGATGCCGATGATCAGCAGCGAGGAGATCAGGGTCAGGATGACCACGATGATCCCGCCAAGCATGCCTGAGCCCCACAGGCCGTCCTGGGACATCCAGGCCGACACGGGCCCGGAGATGATGTCCGGGATGGAGATCAGCAGCTCCGAGACGAACTGGTAGATGAACAACGTCACCAGCACCTCGAGGATCAGTGCGACGGAGTAGACGATCACCTTGCTGATCGCGGCGATCGCGCCCAGCGTGGCGAACGGCACCGCGGCCACGAGGCTGAAGGTGCGCTTGACCGCGCCCACCAGCATGCCGATGGCGTACCAGAATCCGAGCAGGACCATGCTGCCCAGGACGACCCCGGCGTTCTGCCAGTACATGAACTTCGCCGGGCCCGTACCGACCTGGCTGACCGCCATGTGGTCCTCGCGGGTCAGGCCGCTGGTGACGTTGTTCGAGCTGTACATCGTCATCGAGTCGGGGCCGAAGCCGGTGTTCAGGTAGTTGTACGCCGACAGCGCCGACATGTTGCAGGAGACCGGGGCGTTGTCCGCCCAGACTGAGAACCCACAGCCGTGCTTGGTGCCCTGGGTCGAGAAGCTCGTCGTGTTCCCGCCCGGGTTCGAGGAGGTCAGGCCCTTGCCGCCGGCCGCCAGCACCGGGTGGTTGGTCGGGATGTAGTCCGACTCGCCGTGCCCGCCGAAGTTGTCGCTGTCACCGTAGGACTTCTTGTCGATGAACCACTCCTTCTTCACGTCGCTGTTGACCGGCAGGTTGGTGATCGCGCTCTTGATGCCCGACTCGAAGTCCGACGCCGATGTAATCTGGCCCGAGATGTAGCTGTTGAGCATGCCGAAGGTCTCGCCCACGGCGTTGAAGTCACCCGCCGGGCTGCCATCCATGCCGACCAGGCTGTTCTTCCAGGCCGTCTCGGCATTGGTCGCACCGGGGCCCACGCTGATGTCGCGGAAGGTCGAACCGTGCGCCTGCTTGTTGATCGCCAGTGCCGTCGTGCGCACCGACATCATCGCGTTGTTGCTTGCCTGGCCGTTGTCCCAGGCGATAACGGCCTCATCGGGAACGCCGAGACGGTCGTTCATCATCCAGGCCTCGAAGTCCACGTACGTGGAGAGCACCACACGGGTCGGGCCGGCGTGCTGGCCCAGCAGCGAGTCATCGAACTTGTCCAGGACGCCGGTGTACATCGAACCCATCAGCGGAAGGCCCACGCCAATGAAGACGACGCGCACGACGAGCTTCTTGATCGCCGAGCCGCGGTCCATCTTCTTGAACAGCACCAGGCCAATAATCAGGAACCCGATGAAGAGCGGGACCAGCGCCTCCCAGGCGATGGACTGCAGCAGGCCGTACCAGCTTGCGATCCAGTGCTGCAGGCCCGCCAGGGCACCGCCGCCGGCCTGGCCACCGGTCATCCCGTCGGCGAGGTCCTGCTGGTGCGCGCTGTTCGTATTGCCGCCGGAGTCCGCGACGCCTGCGACCGCCTGGTAGAACCACATGAACGGGTTCAGCACCTTCAGCAGCTGGATGATGAGATAGAACAACGTGCCCACGGCCAGCGCCATCGCGTAGAGCAGCCAGATCGCGCCGCCGCCGATGAGCGACAGGATCTGTCCACCGATGCCCGAGGACATCGTGTCCAGGCCGAGGTCGGCGTTGGCCGCGCCGAAGTGGGCGTAGTCCACCATGCCGGAGTAGACGTTCTTGCCGCTGCCGCTGGCTGTCGCATTCAGCGTGTCGTACCCGATGGTCTGCGTGGAGCCCGTCGCCTCGGCGAAGAGCCAGCCGACTACGTTGAAGAGGCTGAATTCGGAGTCGGCGTAGCCGAGCATGTCGCCGCCCGTCGCCGGGTCGGCGGTGATCGCCCGCCAGTCCTCGTTCATCCGATCCTCGGGCTTGTCCTTGCCTTCGGGGGAGTTCTCCTGACTGAAGTACGTCGAGGCATTCGACGCCAGCTGGTACAGCGAGTAATTGTCGCGGTCCTCGTCGTCGGCAGCGTGTGCTGACGGCGCGAACACCGTCATCAGCAGCGGCACAACCAGTGCCACGAGCAGCGACAGAGCAAGGACGCGCACCAGCCCGCCCCGGGCAGTCGCCGCGGCCCGGGCCCGCGCCGCGAGCGTGATGGTCCCGTTCATCTTTCCCTTCCTGTCTGTCGTGTCCGTGATGGCCGTCATGACTTGCCCAGCTTCCGCGGGGCGGTCCCGGCCTTCTTCATGGCCTTCCTGCGGTCGGCCCGCGCCACCTGGTCCTCAGAGCGGTCCTCCTCGGACTCGACGCTCTGGCGGGCGCTGGTGAGCTTCGCGCCGGGTGCCGGCTTGTCCTTCATCAGCTGGTCCATCCGGGCCGCCTCGTCGGCCTTGGCGGCCTCCAGGCGAACCTGCCTGCGCTGGGCCTCGCGGAAGGGGTTGATCCCCAGCGCGAGGTCGAGGTGGAAGACCACGTTCGACACGTCCCGGCGCAGGTAGGTAAGGTTCTCGCCCTTGGTCGTGATGAGCTGGGCGAGGTCCGGCGGGATCTGCTGGTGCAGCTGCTTCTGGTACTCCGCCACCGTGCGGTCGCGCATCGGCCCGAAGAGCGTGTAGTCCGCGGCGTCGAACTTGTTGAAGTCCGAGTCCGCGAGCATCTTGTCGACGTCGTTGTAGCTGTAGACCACGCGGCCGCCGCGCTCGTGCATGTGGTCGAACTGGTCGCGCAGGTACTTCTTGACGCGGTCGTCAATCTGCTCGGTGCCGTGGATCACCACGGTGTCCCCGAGCCCGAGCTTGCCGACGGCGAAGCCGACGATGTTGACCAGCTGGGCCATGGCCACACCCTTGCCGCGGCGCATCAGCCGCGAGAAGTCGTAGACCACGCGCCGGGCATCCCGGACCCCGTCCACGGCCGATGCCGTGTGGTTGTTGAACAGGTCGCCGTTCGTGCTGAGCATCGTGTTCGCGATGCCGCGCAGCACGTTGTACGCGCGCAGCTGGTCGGGGTCGGTCTTGCTTGAGTTCAGCAGGGCCTTGTGCGCGGTGTCGAGGTACGAGACGAACATCTGCAGCCGCGGCACCTGCTGGTGCGGGATGTTGACCACGCGCAGGCGGTGCCGCTGGTCCTTGGCGTTGTGCCGCCACATGCCCTGCTCGACGTAGAAGTCGGTCGCCGTGTCCTCCAGCGCAGAGCGGATGATCGAGCCGATTGCCCCGTCCGTGGTCTCGTAGAGCTGCTCAAACATCAGCTTGAGCTTCTCCATCTGCGCTGCGAAGACCGTCAGTTCGTCGTCCTCGTCGCCGAACAGCTCGAAGGGGTTGACGTCACCGCGGTTCAGGTCCACGCGCGAGGTCAGCCGCTCGAAGTTCGGGCCGAGCTTGTCCAGGTCCGCCCCGTCCAGCACGAGGTGGACCACCGAGCCGTTGCCGAGCATGCAGGCCTGCGAGATCTTCGAGCACCACATGTTCGACACACGCTGGCGGTCCAGGTACTCGCTCAGGGTCGCGTCTGCCACGACAACGTGGTGCTCGTACCGGTTCACGTCCATGAGTACGGCCGAGTTGTTGACGTCGCCGACCATGTAGCCGACGTACTCGCCGCCCCGGTCGTTCAGGCCGTTAGTCACCAGCGAGTACGAACCCGCGAGCTCGGTCGAGGTGAAGTGGAAGCCCTTGCCGCGCTTCTTCTCGTTGTTCTTGAACAGGCCCGAGAGTTCCTGGCGCTGCTCGCCGGCGTACGCGGCAGCCTTGAGCGTGCCGAAGCGGTCGATGTACAGGCGCGTGACGCGGTCGACCGAGTCGTCCAGCGTCTCGAGGTCCGGAGCCTTGAGAAACAGGCGGTTGTGCACCGACAGGTAGCTCGCGCCGTCCTGGATCTCGCCGATGGTGACCTCCAGGTCAGAGGAGATCTTGGCGGCCTTGCGCTTGGAGGAGGTCGTGCCGGTCTCCTCCTGCTCGTTCGCGTCAAGGCGGTCGAGCTTCTCCGACTGCTTGGTGAACGAATCCACCCACTTCTCGTCCATCCGGCGCACCTGCTCCAGGACGACCGCGGTGACGCGCTCGTCGAGCCCGTCCGGGATCCGGTCGATGCCCCAGAACGCGGCGAAGTTGTCGTGGGCGGCGTCGTCGTGGAAGAACGCGAGCACGCACGCCACGGAACCGTCGACCTCGAAGTAGTCGGAGCGGAAGACGTACTTCTCCCGAGGCTTGAGCGCCAGCAGGTGCGGATACGAGTCGAACCGGCCCTCCAGCTTCTTCATCTCCTGGCGGCGCTGCCACCAGTTCTTCTTCGGCTCGGCCACCTCGGCCGGCTCAGCGGCGACCGCCGGCGCGGTCACCTCAGACGGCTCCGCCGTCCCGCCCGTGGCGGGATCGGCGTCGAGAGCGGCCTCCAGTTCATCCACGCCCGGCACGGCCGTCGCGTCCCCGCCCCGGGGCTTCTTCCCCGGAATGCCCAGCTGCGCGCGGGCCTTCGTCATCAGCGCCATGTCACCCTTCGTCCTTCCTTTGTTCGTCCAGCTCGGCCCGGTCAGTTCAGTGAGGCCTTGAGAGAGTGCAGGTCGTCCTCGATGCCCTGGTAGAAGACCCGCAGCATGGGCTCGGTCTCCTCGCGGTCGAGGACCGTAGCCTCCTTGATCATCAGCGCGGACCCCTCGACCTCGGACTGCAGCACCATGTGCGCCCGGCGCAGAGCGTCAGCGCTCTTGCCCTTGAGCAGCAGGTACTGGTGGATCGAGGTGAACTTGCCACCGACGTGCTGCGTGAGGATGTCATACTGCTCGTTCTGCAGCTCGATCAGGTCAGGGTCGCGGACCTCGAGGGCGTGGTTGCGGTGCTCGAGCGAGGCCACCTGGTGGTAAATCCGCTGCGGCTCCTTCGTGGTGACGAAGGACCACTCGCAGTTCGTGTCGATCTTGCGCCAGAAGGCGTCGACCCGGTCCAGGATGCCGATGCGGTCCTCGTCGAAGAGCAGGTACGACGCTGAGCCGACGACCAGGTAGACCTGCCCCTCACCGCCGTCGGAGAAGTGGATCCGGCCGTCCTCCTCGATGCCGTCGATGCCGACGATCGAGTAGAAGTCGCTCGGGTCCGAGCTGCGGCGGGTGAAGACGTTGCGTGCCCGGGACGGGGCGTACGCCAGCAGGGCGGGCACGTTCATCGCCCGCAGCTCCTTGGTCTTGGTCATGCCGCCGAAGTAGACGATCAGTGCCAGGCCCCAGATGACGAAGAGCGTGATGAACACCGGTCCCGAGCTCGCCACGAAGGTCTGCGTCACCGCCCACAGCAGCGCCAGCGCGCCCCCGCCGAAGAAGAACAGCTGCTTGATGGGGGAGGGCTTGGCCGCCCAGCCGCCCTTGCTGAGCGTGATCTCGTGGTCGAGGAACGACCTGTTGAGGCTCGTCGGCACCTTGTACGAAATCTTCGCCATGAATCTCTCCCTGCTGCCACCACCGATTTGTCTGCGCCTGTCCGAATGCCCTCATAGACGAGGGATACATGACTACTCTACCTTAGATAGACCTATCGAATCGAGCGTGATTGACGCACGAATGGCATCGCCCAACGGACTCGGACATGCGATCCGATGCCGTTGGGCGATGCCATGGCGTGCTGATGTACGTGGACGGGCAGTCTATCGGACTGACCTCCGAATAATCATTCAGGAGCGAGTCTGCGCAACCTCAGCCGAAGGAGGGGACGAGCTTCCTCTTGCCGCCCTCGTCCTTCCAGGCCAAGGTCGCGTCGAACTTCTTTCCCTTGCTCGAGGTGAAGCCCGTACCCTTGATCGTCTTGCCCGCGGCCAGTGCCGCGAGCTGATCGTCGGTGAAGGCAACCCCGCACCAGCTCTTCGGCGGGGAGTCCAGTGAGGCCTCGAAGTCAGGCACGATCTTCTTACCCTCACCCTTCTTCTCCTCGCGGAAGAAGACCTTGCACTGGAAGCGGTTGCCCTTCTTTGAGACGAAGTCGCTGGACTCGACGCCCTCGCCAGCCATGAGGCGGTCGATCTCCTCGGGCGTAAAGGTGTAGTGGCACCAGGACGCCGGCGGCAGCGCGTTGCCGCTGGCATCGCGCCGGCCGAAGCCTAGCTTCTGGAACCCGACGAACTTCCGGCCCTTGAAGGTGCCCTCGTCAAGCTCGCCGAAGACCTCGTAGGCCTTGCCCGTGGTGCTCTTCGCCGAAAACTCGATCGTCTCCCCGGCCAGCAGCCGGGCGACCTCGTCGTCGGTGAAGCGGTGGCCGCCCCACTCACGCGCGAACACCACATCCTTGCCCGTCTTGGCCCAGGTGCCCTGCGCCCGCTCCTTCCGGGTGACGGCCTCCTCCTTGAGCCCCAGTGCGGAGCGCATCGTCGCGGCGTTCTTCTGCATGGTCACGATGTCCTCGCGCACCCAGTCGGCCACGACCGCGAGGCGGTCCTCTGCGCTCGGGCCGGTGCCCGCGGCAATCTCCTTCATATCGGCATAGACCTTCTCGGTCAGCGCCAGATCGCCGATCCGGGTCCCCGGCAGGAGCCGCCAGCTCATGTCCCCGGCCTCGGCGAGGGTGAGCTTGCGGCCCTTCTCCAACAGCAGCGGGTACTTCGTCTTCGTCGAGGTCACCTCGGAGTACGTCGAGGTCCGGGTGGCACCCGTACCCACGTCGCGCTTCTCCAGCTGCTTCATCAGCCACTTCATGCTCGGGTGCTCGGGGCGCTTGTTCGCACCCTCGAAGACGAAGGGCTTAGCGTTGGTGCCCAGGCCCTTGGCCGACTCGTTCTCGTCACCCTCGGCGGTGTCGTCGCCGGCGTCCGGATCGAACACCGCCTTCCAGCCCGCCGACAGCGGGACGTTGGCGATGCCCACGAAGTCCGGGTAGTCCTTGACGTGGCCCTTCTGCTGCTCGTAGATGTAGTCCTCGGCGATCATCGCCAGGTAGTTCTTGCCCAGCGTCTCGTAGATCAGGCGGCCGGCCTTGCCGAAGCGCTGCTCGACATCGTCCAGCGAAGCGGGCACCTTCGGGCCCGGCCGGTTCGCACCGTGCGCGCCCTGGGGCTTGACGTGCGTCTTGCGCGGCTGGCGGTGCGTCAGGAGCTTCACGTCCACACCCACGACCCCGGCAATCTTGTCCACCAGGGGCGCGAGCTCGTCGAACTGCTCGGGCGTGATCGTCACGTCGGCAGTGCGCGGGTAGCTGACGGCCTGGGCCTCGTACATGGACTGGTAGGTCGAAAGCACGAGCTGGGCCTTGATCCCCTTGCCCACCAGGAGCGAGGACAGTGCGGCCAGGTCCAGCAGCTTCGGTGGCGCGGTCTGCTTCGTCGCCTTGCCGTCGAGCACAACGGGGGAGGGGCCGTACTGGTTCGGCACCTGGTCCTTCTGGTCGAACCGCGGCTCCTCCGGGTTCGTGTACATCACGTCGTTCTCGTCACGGAACCGGTTCTGGAAGAACGGCTTCTTGACGTAGTCGTTGTATGCCTTCAGCTGGTCGCCGACGAGCTTGACCATCGCCGACTTCAGCCGGCCCTGGCGCAGCACCGTGTCCTGCCCGGACTGGCGCGCCATGTTCGTGGCGATGCGGGTGAACTGCATCGAGAGCAGGTCGAACTGTGAGCGGTAGCGCGCCTTGCGGTACTCGTCGAAGTCCAGGAGCGACGGAATGACCTTGCGCGCGGCGAAGGCCTTCTGCAGCGAGGCCGGAGCCTCATCAGTGAAGTACATGCGCGACCACTTGCCCGGCTTCAGCCCCAACTCGAGGAAGGCATTGACCGCGATCATACCGCCCTCGCCCGTGGGGTCGAGGTCGGTGGCGATCACGATCTCGTCGCACTTGCCCAGGGTCCGCTTCACGTCCTGGGCGACAGAGCTCGCGTTCTTGATCACCTCCAGGCTCCAGTCCAGCTGCTGAGGGTCCCAGGGCAGGTTGCCCAGGTCCCAGGTCCGGTACTTCCCGGCCACGTCCGGATCCGCCACCATCCGGTGCGGATCGACGAACTCGTACAGGTGCCCCCGGGCGTGGGCGATGACGAACTGCTCCCCGTTGTACGTGCCGTTCATGCCGCCGAGGGATGCAGCGAAGTGCCGCGCCGCGCTCGGCTTCTCGGTGAGGATCCCGACAACCATCTTGACTCCCTTTCGTCGGTGACTCATAAACCAGTCGACTCATAAATCAGTCACAAGTCTATCGACAGAACGAGTCGAATGGCGAGTCTGAGCAAGTCGCATAGCGAGTCAAGTGGGAGCGGCGAGACCCGCGCCGGCACGCCCGTCAGAGAGGGCCTGGATCATTCACGGCGACCCCGGATCGAGGTAACGTCTATAGAGTCGCCACCCGCTCACGCCCGACCCAGGAGCACGAATCCCATGGCCCTCGACCACGCTTTCCTGCGCACACCACAGGACTTCAGCAGCATGCTCATCGAGATGCAGGAGGGCAGCTGGCCGCCGGACGAGGCGGACATCATCCGTATCGCCCAGGGGTGCTCGATGCTGATCGAGTGCATCGACGCCTGGGAGAGCGCCACGCACGGCAAGAACGTCTTCGACGTCGCCCGCGGAGAGATCTGCACGGCCGACGTACGGCGGCTCCTCGCCCAGGAAGTCTCACTGAGCTACGAGGGCGACGTCGCGGTGCTGCTGGTGCCACCTGCGGACGAACGTGTGCGCGTGGAAATCCGTGCCGACGTCGACGAATACCAGGGCCTGCTGCGCCGTCCGGAGATGGTCCTGGATTGGGAGCAGGATGGCAAGCAGCACGAGCACTACATCTCACTCAAGCCCAAGGGTGCGCACTGGTACATGCTGTCGCAGCTGCGCGACGACATGAAGGAAGGCCGGCTTGCCGTCCGGTCCTAGCTCCGCCGGCCGTGGGCCTCCTGCGGCCTCTAGAATGAAATCAGCCCGTTGCCTGATGGCACCGGGCTGATGGGTTCGACTACAGAGGGGCGCAGGTCAGCGGCCCAGGTTCACGGGACGGCCGGTTTCGCCATTCCGACGCGCCGGAGAGCCGCATTCACTGCAGCGATTCTTCTTCAGTATCGTTGGCACTGCCTGTCAACTCTGCGCGTCGGGCCTCAAACAGCATTTCATTGATTGCGAACTCCGCGTTCCCTGACCACGCTTCGCTGCCGAATGCAGTGATGTCGTAGTACTCGGGGATGCCGTCGCCTTCCGGATCGGTAAAGCCAACCCCAAGGTCGTCGCATTTCAGCATGACCTTCCGCTCGCCATACGAAGCCGTCAACTCCCAGTTGCCGAAGTAACTGCCGTAAATGGTGAGATCCAAGGGGACCCCGGCAACGTCTACCAGCAGATTGGAGGATTGACTCCTCCTCTGTTCCGGCCAAGACGCCAGACCATCAAGTTCGACGGTGACCCCCGGGACCAGAGTAAGAGCATCCATGACGTTGTCCAGCGCGTCACTTTGCTCCCTCCAGCCACTTCCACCTGCATCGACATAGCAATTTGTCACCAGCGCATCCTCAGCTGACGTGGACCCGGCGGGCAGGGAAATATCCGCTCGCAGAAGGGCCCTTGGAACAGTTGCTTCCTGCGTCCTGGTGCTTCCACGGCTCCAATGAGATTCCAGAAGGCCTGCGATCCTCACCTCCGCAAGATAGAAGGCCGTGAACGTCAATGCAGTGGCGTCCTGCTTGGTGTGGTTGAGGCCGACGAGTTTGGCCGAGGCGGCATCGACGTCGAACGAAAGGGAGGAAATATCGTCGGGCACCAGATCCTCCCAGTCACCCATATTCCCTTCGCTGATCGTGACGTCCCGCAACAGAACATTGCCCTCGTAGGCAAGCCGCAGAGCCAAGCTGAGCCCGTCGGCATCACTTGGAACTGAACCAAATATCTTTTCGGTGGCCCTCCTGAGATCGCTGAAGATGTGGGGACCTTCGGTCCCGAGCCACTGCTGATAGGCGGTGCGGGTGTCCTTATCTGCCGAGACAACTACATACTCCAGGTCCCGACTTCGCCCCTCATGGATGTACGCCCGGAGGTGAGCACTGTCGGCTGTGCCGGTTTTTACCTCACTCTTTCGTTTGGCCGGTCCTTCCAGCAGGATCTGGTCACGAAGAGCTTCATGGGCAAAATCTGCGGTACTGAGGATACGGATGCTGGACCCCAAGGATGTGATGACCCCGCTCAGGTCCAGCGCGATGTCTTTGGCTGTCTTTTCATCCGGGACCTCCACCGAAAACCCGGCACTGTGAAGCTTCTTTGTCGCAGCCCGGAGTGATACGTGGTGGGCGTGTAGGTGCTGGCCCCATTCCCAGATAACGGTGTCCGTTACCCAGATTTCAATGCGCCCGTGCTTATCAGCGCGGGAACAAAGAGACCTCAGTGTTTCCATGCCGGGCGCTTCGGCGAAGATGTTTGTGTCGAGCGCGATTGCTCCGACGCGGCTGAAGTTCGGATCGGACCCGGGAGCAGTTTCCATGCCCTGATCGTCGGGCAAAGTTCACCGATTCGACAAATTGTCCCGTCACAAGCCCTTTTTACGGTTCGCGGAGACGCACCCCAGGACCGTTCGCTGTATCCCAGTGCGTCACGGCGCTCATCGGATCGGCCGCCCTTCCCGCTCGCGCTCGAGCTTCGCCTGCTTCTTCGTCGCCTCCCGCACCCGGTCGCGGACGAAGACCGCGTCCTTGTGCGTGATCGGTGCTTCGTGGATGTTGTGCGATCCGCGCAGGAAGTTGCTCGTGCGGTCCGCGATCGAGTACGCGAGTGCCTGCTCGATCGCCGCGCTGGTCTCCTTTACCTCACCCAGCTGCCCGTGCAGCGCGGCCAGGCCCTCGGTCTGCTCACGGCCCCTCCGTTCCAGGGCTTCCATGCGCGCCGCGATACTGCCCAGCAGCGGATCACGGGAGCGGAACAGCTGCGCCGCGCGCCGGGTGGCGGCATCGGTCGCCAGTCCAAGGTCGAGCTGGGCCAGCAGAAAGGCCGTGACCAGGCTTGCCTGGCTCAACCGCTCGGCGAACTCGCGGGCTGCCGTGTCGCCGACACCGAGCTCACGGACGGCCGCTGAGCGCAGCTGCTCCCGCAGCGCACCGACGATGGCCTCGGGCACGGCCCGGACGGCAGGCTGGCTCTTCACGCCCTCGAGCCGGAAGCCGCTCTGTGGCAACGACTCGCTGCCTTCGTCACCTCCGCCGGAGCCGCCCCTGGCCGCCGCAGACTGCACGGCCTCCTGATGGTCGGTGTGCTGGAGCGGGACGGGCGGGATGAGGTTGGCATCTTCCGGCGGCGACACCGGGAGGGCCGCGGGGTGCGCTTCGGCGTCAACGTCGTCGTGCACCTGCGGCATTGCTGCTGTGTCCACGGCGACCGCGTCGCTCTGGGCCGGGGGAGTGGCGCTGCCTGCTCCCGAGCCTCCCCGCTGTCCGGCACCGGTGTCCCGGTCAAGGTTCTCGGCGCTCTGCTGCGGGGCCTCATCCTTCTCCGGCGTGTCCTGCTCCGGCTCCGCCGGCTGTGCCCGTTCCTGGGCCCGCTTCAGGCCCTCGCTCCCGCCGGTCCGGTACGCATCGAGGAAGGACGTATCGACGTCCATCAGCTCGTCGGTGGACGGCATGATCTCGTTCAGACCCTGGCTCACGTCAGCTCCCCGTTCTCCTCGTCCAGCAGATAGTTGTCGCCCCTGGTCAGCCCGAGCAGGGAATCGAAGCCCATGGTCACGACCCGCTCGAGGTTGGCGTTGTTCGTCGAAAGCGCCTTGAGCTCGTCGACGACCTGGTTGATGCGCGCGGTGAGCAGATCAGGGATGTCGAAGTCGAGATTCTCGCGCCGGATCTTCTCGGCGATCGCCTCGGCGTAGTACTCGTTGGCTGAGGGGTAGCCGCGCCGCTGCGCCCAGTACTCCGCCCGCTGCTTCTCGTCCGAGGACAGGCGGGTAAAGACCCGCTCCCTGCGGTCGCTGCCGTTCTGGTCGGTGCTCGGTCCACCGGACCTGGTCGCAACCCGCGCAGCGGGAGGCGCAGCCTTCGGCTCGTCGACGACGGTCATGTCTGGCCTCTCCTGTCATATTCGACTGATGTACGAGTCCATCCTAACGTCATTCGAATGCCTGTCACGAATGATTGAGCAATGACTTGTGACAGACCTTTGCGGAGAGGTCAAGCAGAGAGGTAGAGTCATCTGCGTCACCCGGTCAGCGCCTGATCGCGTGTCCCCCTAAAGTGAGCGGCCCCGGGTCATTCGGCCCCGATGCCGGGGCCGCCCCACAAATGGTTCGACCTGGGCGCGATGGAAACCACGCCGGCATTATGCTCGAACCTGTGGAAATTACGCTGACCGTTGAAGATGCCCAGGGCGGACTGACCTATGTCACTGCCACGGGTCCCAACTATGACACGGCCCTGGCCGCGGCCAAGGAGAAAATCCCGGAAGAATCCCGCGCGATCGTCATCCGCACCGAGAGATCTGAAGCGTAGCGGCATCAAAACAAAAAAGAACCCCACCCGGCTGTAGCCGGGTGGGGTTCTTCGCTGTCAGGCAGTCAACCTTGCAAGGTTCAGGTGCTGCGAGGCCTTCGGGCCTTCAGACCAAGAATGATGAGCCCAAGCAGGCCGAGAGGAATGCTCAGTATGCTCAGGACGATATAGACGAGGACTTTTCCGATCATGTGAGCAATGAGGAGCGGCCCCGCGAGAATGAACCCGCTCAATCCGCGCGCTATCGGGGCCGTGGCCCTGAAGTAAAGTTCCCGCGCCAAGGGGAACAGCCCTATATGCAGGACCGTCACGACCGCACCCAGAACCCATTCCGCAAGAACACCAGCTCCGGTCCGCCGTCCGGCCTGGAACCCCTGGGCCAGGGCAGCCGGCGCAAACGGCAGGGCCAGCAGAAGGCTCGACGTCAGGTACGTGAAACGGAGATCCTTCCAGGCGGCCAAGAGGCCGTTCACTCAGCTTCCTTGACCAGCGCCGTCCGGACGCCGGTGTACTCCCGCTCAGGTTTGAAGAACCTCCCGACCTTTTCAAAAAAGGTGTACGGCTCCCCTTCGACAAAAGGGACCTCGCCGGTGTAGCCGGCGGATGCGGCGAGTTCCCGGACCTGGGGATCCAGCGGCCGAAGCTGATCCCGGTGATAGTAATGCCCCCATACCTGGACAGCTCCCTGCACTACCACGACGGAAGGGAACGACTGGACTCTGGAGCCGTTCCTGCTCGCACCCTTGACGTAGCCGTGCTCTCCGGCCGAATGGTCATCCAACAAGAAGGAGATGGTCCGCTCGCCCCGGGCCCATGAGGGCAACGCCTCGGGGGACTGATCGAGGAAGTTGAACCATGCGGTCACGCTGTCCACCTCGTGGGTCGACGGGTAGAAGCCGCTTTCGTCCGGGTCGGGGGCATTGTCCTTCAACCGGAGACCGTGGGAGGTGGACAGGCTGTCAAGGCGTTCACCTGTGTGAACGACGAGAGTGCCGTCTTCCCTGAGCTCGGGCATCTGCCGGGGCTCCACGGGCCACCGGGCGCTGGTGTCCCATGCAGGGTCGGCCGTGTCCAGGGCACTGACGTCGCAGAAGCGGGAGTCAACGATGCGGGCTGCCACGGGCTCCGACAGGCCGGCACTGCGGAGTGCCTTTTCCGCATAGCCTGGGCCATGGCCGCCATAGCCCACGCTCACGCCGTCGATGCCGATCCACTCGCCCGTGCCCAGCTGCCAGAGCATGTGTGGCACAAGGTACTTGTCCGGATGGCGGTACCTGAAGGCCTGGGGATGGAAGCCGCTGCGCATCAGCACGTCTCCGGAGTGGAACCCACTGATTGAGCGCACAACAACGGTTCCGCACGCATCCACGAAGTCGCCGGCCAGCAGATACGGCAGTACGGGAACACGGCCGCCCTCTACCGGGTTGTCCCCGGATGCCCATTCACCCACGTTCCATGGAGTGCTTTGCTCAAAGTCATAACCCAGCAACCTGTCCAGGTTGCTTCTCTGGTCCTCGCCCAGAATCTTCGCCGCCTGGTACTGAATGTCCTGTTCGGCGGTCTGAATCCGGTAGTAGGCCTCGGCCTTGCTGTTGGCCTGATCCTCATCATCGTCGCCGACGTCCTGCAAGCAGGCCCTGTAATACGCAGCCCGCCATTTGTTGCGCTCCGCAAGCAAAGCAACGAGGGTCTTGTATTCGTCCTGGTGCACTTGGTCTCCTTTTGACGGCCAGGCAATAGTCCATTTGCTGGGGATATGCCGGGCTGGACACTACCCGGTGGTTACGTCAATGAGAAGTCATATGTGTGTTTTCGCAAACCAAGACACCCTGGCTCCGCGTGCCCGACCGGGATGTCTGTGGTCATTGCCAGGTCTGGCCGCACCAGCAACGGCCCTCTTCGTGTTCCTGGATGACCAAGACCCGTTCCTCGCCGAGCAGAATGATGTCTTCGTAGCTGAGCATGCCTCCAGTGCAGCATCGGTTGCCGACTGCAGGTAGGGGAGTCCTGGCGTATGTGGAAAACCGCAGGGACGATCAAGCTCGTTCCGGTATGCCCAGCCGCCTTATTCCATGGTCCTTCAACCTCCATCCGAGCCAGGCCTACCATGGAGGAGGGGAGCTCCGTCGGCCGATTGTCGGGACAGGTCATGGCACCACACAACGCGAATAGGCGGGACAACCGCACCCCTGGAATTGCAACATTGCGCCCCGGGCACCGCATCAGGGAAATACGCCAGGACCTCCATGACCGACACCCCGCCCGGGCCCGCTACCAGGTCATTGCTGCTCATCATCCGTTAGCCGGCGGGGCACCCCTTGTGCCCCCGGCCTCGGATGAATACCAGATCCGTCTCTACACGCGGTCCCGCAGCGGAGACGTAAGGATGCGACTCGCCGCGGTCAGGGAGGCCATAGCAACCTCGCCATATGTCTGGGAGGACCTCGCCGATGATGGCGTGCGGGAATGGGTTGAGCCTTCGATTGAGGACGATGTGCTGTTGTCGGCTGCACTGGTGTCTCTGGGAACTTTGAGCGCCGAGGAACGCCCTTATTTGGGCAAGTTCGTGGTCGAGGAGATCTACGAGATTCTGACAAGTGCAGAAGCGGAATACTGGCACCGGGCCGTATCAGGCCGCCGCCGGCACTGACCGAATCAGCCTGGTTCCGAGATCCTACGGACCAAACGTCGTTCTTGAACCTATGAAGCATGGGCCTCTCGGCTGAACTCTGCAAGAATCACGGCATGGTCGACCGCACTGCGTCCGATGAGCACTACGTGCTTGACCTGTGCGATGGCGTCCTCGGCATGAGCAGCTGTCGCCAAGCGACGTTCGATTGGCTCCGCGGCGACCCGTCCCCTTTGCGACCCCTCGGAACCAAGCTGCCCGTGGACGGCTTTTGGTCCGATCTCAAGCTCGTCGTCGAGTTCCAGGAGGAGCAGCATTCGAAACCGTCACCGTTCTTCGATCGGCGGCAGACCGTCTCTGGTGTGGGTCGCGGCGAGCAACGTCGCCTCTACGACGAACGCAAGCGACTTCTTATCCCCGAACATGGATTGAAGCTCGTTGTGATCGAGAAGTCCGCGTTCATCGTCAAGTCGAAGCGTATCCGGCGCGACCCGACGAGGGACATTGCCGTGGTGCGCGCGCACCTCGGCAATGCGCAGCCAAAACGGCTCTAGTGCCGACGTCGCCATCGAAGTGCTGTGATCGGTAGAAGCCAGTCAACGGCATGACGAAAACCCGCGATGGATGAGCCTCAGACCTTTGCGCTGGCAGTGCAGTCCACGAGTGCCGAGGTGAAGTCCTTCGACTTCCAGATCTTCTTGTCCTCGTCCTTCGGCAGGAAGTCCGAGATCGATCCGGCCCCTATTGGTGCGCCGCCGGCGAGGAAGCGCAGCGTCTCCTGTGAGAACCCCGCCTGGAAGACGACGCCCGCCAGGCAAGCGCCCGAGGCTGCGTAGGTCTTCTTCTGATCCTCGTTCAGCGCATAGGAGGAGAACGTCGAAACGAGCCCCGCGGTCAGCTGTGAGGAGGAGTTGATGCTCGTGCCCTGCGGCACCGTGAACTTCGGCGTGAGATCCGGCTGCCGGGCCTGGGGGAGCTCCTGTCCCTGCTTCGGCGGCACGTAGACCTGATCCTTGCCGTCCTTGCTGGTCGTGGCACCCGGGGCCGGGGTCGGCGGGATCACCGCGTCGACGCAAGCGTCGAACTTGTCGCGCAGCTCGGGGGAGAGCATGATCGCGGCGTCCATCGCGCTGACCTCGCGCAGGCCATTTGCCACCGCGGCGATGTCGTCGCTGCCCTTGCCCACGATGTAGGCCTGCGCGGCGTCCGAGAGCTTCTTGTCCTGGACGGCGCGGACCAGGCACGCGCCGCCGTCGGTGCTCTTGGCCCCGGTGCCCTGGAACACGAGCCGGTCCAGCGCCTTGCCGAGGTCCTGGCTGGTCACCTTCGCCGCGCTGGTGCTCGGGCTCGGCGACGGCTGCGCCGTCTCTGAGCCGGCGGAGCATCCGGCGAGCAGGCTGCCCAGCACCGCCAGTGCGGCGGCGGACAATGCCGCCTTCCTCGTCATCGGGGTCTTCATCGCCATGGCCTCTCCTGTCGGGTCGATGTCTGCGCCGGATGGCACAGAGCCCGCATCCGACTGGTCTTCCAGTACATCTTATCCGATAGGCAAATCGAATGGTCTATCGATTGATGCGCGAAGAGCGACACCAAAGGCGGCTGACAGAAGGTCTGCGCCAGGCCCTGGCGATGCCTGGTATCGCCAGGGGGCAGCTGGGCTGGGAGGGATCAACGGAGTTGATCCGGACGGGTGCTCGACGCGTCCCGAGCGCGTCACCGGTCCCTGAGTGGGCCGGGTCGGGACGGCTTGCCGCGCCCGGACGACGCCGAGCGAGAGAGGGACTGCCAATGACCCGGACGACTGTGCCGACGGACCTGATGCCGCGCTGCCAGATCGCGGACCCGCAGGTGCAGGAGCACCTGCCGTGCCAGCACCACGAGAGCGGCGGCGTCCAGTGCGAGAACCCCGATCCGCACACGGACGATCACTGGATCTCGGAGCACACAATTTCCCACGCGCTGGCCGGAAACGGCTACGCCTGCACGGCATTCGACCCCGCAGAGCCGGCCCGAGCCTTCCAAGGGCCTGTCCAGGCCTACACCGAACAGCAGATGGTCGACGCGCTCCTGCGCTGCGCCGCGGACCGGGACAGCCTCCCGCGCAACGACTACATCCGCCGCAGACACGACGACGAACCATCCGCGCCGCTGCTGGAGCGCCGGTTCGGCTCCTGGAATGCAGCCCTGGAGAGAGCGGGGCTGAACACCACCGAGCAGCCGCTGCACTTCCAGGGCGCGACCACGAAGTGGACCGAGGAGATGATCCTCGACGCCCTGCGCGAGTGCTGGATCAAGACCGGCTCCATCGCCGTGCTCGCCTACGAGGCCTGGCGCACCGGCGGCACCGACGGCATCTGCCGGACCCATGTTCCGCCGGCGGCCACCATCCGGTTCCGGATGGGGAGCTGGTCGCGGGCCACGCAGCTCGCCGTGGGCTGAGCCGGCGGCCCTGGCGCAGGTGGCTGCCATCCCGCTCATCCCACTGACCGCACACAGACCGAAGGACTCCATCATGACGATCGCCCGCCCCCTCCATGACGTCATCGACGACGCACCTCCGTCGGACGCCATCGCACAGCAGATCCAACTGCAGGCCGCCGCTGCGCTCCTGCCCGAACAAGAGTGGTGCGGCGGCTGCACCCCCGGGGACGATCCGGTCCCCGACGTCGAGGGCGGCATCCCTGGCATGCCGCAGGACGTCGTCCTGCGCACGACAGAGCAGCTGTCGCTGCCCGCGGACTGGAAGGCCGCCTGGGGCCCGGCCCCGCTCTACGACATCGCCCACCTCGCCTGTGGGCACACCGTTGCCCGCCGGGCCTCCTGACCCGGGCAGGGATGCAGCGACGCAGCGCAGCTGCGCCGGGGGACTCATCGACTGAACCATCGACCAGTGAAGGAGCGTCCCGCTCATGCCCATGACACCACTGCAGAGCTGGGCCCTCATCGTGCTTCTCGCCGTCTTTGTGCTCGGGCTCATCTGGCTCTCCGCCGAGGCCGAGGCTGCGCTCCGGCGCAGACATACAGACAAGGCGGCAGCACAGCAGCCGCAGGACGAGGAGGCAGACAGCTCACTCGTTCCCAGTCCTGTACCCACCGCCCGCCCGACCCTTCGTCTCATCCAGGGGCAGGGCCAGGGCTCCGCGAGGTCCCGTCGCGGTCCCGCCGAGGTCTACGACTGGGCCCGCCGGGGAATCTAAAGAGACCCCTTCCGGCCCCTGGCCTCCTGCGGGGCTGGGTCAAGACTTCATGCGGCCCACCGCCGCACCACGAACAGCCCCGGGCCGTCGCGAGAAGCGCCGGACACACCGTTCCTGCCGCAGCCCGGCAACGAAGCCACGGCGGCCCGGGGTCAACAACCATTCACCTGCCCGTGCAGGCATCGAAAGCGAGAAGAACCATGGACCAGACCATCGCACCGCCCGTCATCAGGCACAGCGTCGCCGTCGACTTCGGCGTCATCGAGCTCACGGGCACCCTTCAGCACGCCGACGCCCAGCGCAGCCTCGTACTCCTGACCGAGGAGGCCCCCGAGCGCATCTCGGTGAACCTCGAGGCATATGGCCTCGTAGCCGGCCCGGGGCGAGTGTTCATCAAGGACTGGTCGGAACACGCTGGCCTGGCCGAGCGCCTGCAGGAGGCGGGGCTCGTGCGCATCATGCGCTCCGTGACCGTCGGCCCGTTCGCCTCCACCGCCCACGAAGTCGAGGTGACGCTCTGATGGCCGCGGACACCCATGCGCTGAGCATCCTGAAGCTGAGCACCGGCCGCCTCGAGAAGATCGAACAGCTCCAGGGACGGATGCTCGCCCTCGGCGAGGAACAGCTGGAGGTCGCGCGCCGCCAGCTCGAGGCCCAGGACACTCAGAACGTCCTCGCCTGGCTGCAGCTGCAGCAGGCCCAGGGGCCTACACCGGACCCGACGCTCGTGGACCTGGTCCGCCGGCGGTTGCGAATCTGAAGCAGACAGGAGAAACGCCATGGACAACATCATCGAGAGCAGCGGAGTCCTCATCGCCACTCTTGCCTTCATGATCTGCCTCGCGTGGCTGGGCTGGTTGCTGTTCCGGCGACGGTTCCCGAACCGGGACGGGCAGATCGCGTACCTGGAGGAGGACTACCGGCGGGCCTGCGAGAGCGGAGACGTAGCCGCGGCCGATCAGATCGAGGCTGAACTCTGGGATCTGGGGGCAGCGCCAGGCTGGCCTGGGGCCGGACGTACCGGGTTCGATCAGCGCAGCTGATGCGGGACTTGTGATGCAAGGGCATCTGGGATCAACGCAGTTGATCCGGAAGGAGCACTGAGGAGCGCTCGATCAGCACAGCTGATCCGAGTCTTCATTCGAAAGATCATCGTCTGATCAGCACAGCTGATCCGGATGGGGGTCTGAGAGACAACCGAACACTTCAACTCACCATCGCGCGCGGAGCAGGGACACTGCCCGCGCGTTTCGTGCACAACGAGGAGAAACACTCATGTCGAACCCCCGCAACTCCGCCACCGTCATCGGCCGCCTGACCAAGGACCCGGTCGTCTTCAACAACCAGGACGGCTCCAAGAAGGTCGCGTTCACCCTGATGGCCGATCACAACTACACCGACAGCCAGGGCAACCGCGGAGCTGACGCTGTGCCGGTCGAGGCTTTCGTGCGCGCGACCACCAACGGCATCGGCCCGTTCGCGAGCATCCACAAGGGTGACCTCGTGGCCGTGAACCTCAAGCTGCGCCAGGACCGCTACACCAAGAACGGTGTCGAGGTCTTCGAGCTCAAGGCAGTCGTCGAGGACATCACGTTCCTCGAGCCCCGCTCAGTGACCCAGGCCCGCGTGAACGAGCGCGTCGCTGCCGCCGAGGCGCAGAACCAGGCCCTGCAGACCCAGCCGGCTCCGGCTCCCGTCGCAGCCGCTGCCGCACCGCAGCCGGCCGTCGCCAGCGCCGTCCACAGCGAGGAGCTGCCCTTCTCCTGAGAAGCGCGCCCCGCACCCAGCACAACCCACAACTGAATAACAACCGAATAGGCGGGTCGCACACGCCGACAGTCCCCGTCCGAGGAGCCTCGCGCTGCTCGGACGGGGATCTGCTTTTGCTGGCCGCCGTCCTGCCCTGCCCCCAACGTCATTAGCCAAGAGAAGGAGTTCCGCCATGCAGATCGTCGCCGACGCGACCGTCGAGGCCACCGATCACGACCAGGCCCTGCACGCAGGGCTCACCGCCGTCGTCGGCTCGGTGATCACCGACCACCCCGGACCGGATGTCGAGGCCATGGTCGACGACGTCGTCACCGCCGTCATCCAGAAGCTGCGCCTTCACGCCAGCCAGGTCTTCGTCGCCGATCACGGTGGTGCCCGCCCCGTGGAGCGCTTCCGCACCGTCACCGGGCGGATGGACCTGGAGGACCCGGAATGAGCCTGGTCCAGCAGCTCGAGCCCGCCGCCGAGGTCCAGCCGGCTGCCGGGCTTCCCGCGGCGGCGTGGATCCTCGCCGAGGCATATCCCCAGATCGTCGACTTCGACCCCAGTGGGATGACGATCGAAGAAGTGCACTACTTCCTCGGTGAGTCGGCTGCCGTCGCCTTCTTCCAGTTCCTGGTCCTCACCAAGCGGTGCAAGGCCGCCGTCGGGATCCGGCGCTGAGAGCTTCCGTACAGAGCGGTTCGATCCCTCCGTGGCTCCGGCCCCACCAGCGCCCCGCGCGCCCTGCCCTGCCCTCCCGGCAGCAGCGGCGTGGCGGGGCGCTGTCTTTTCGTTCAGGTTTCGTTCGTGGCCTGTGTGGAGGGGATCGGCACAGCCGATCCGGATCTGACGACGAAGGACAACGTCCCCGTCCTGCCACACTTCACTGGAGGTCCGCCATGTCTGGTCTCAGCTGCCCCAACGATGGCGCGCCGATGGAGTCCGACGCCACCGCGCCGGCCGGCGCGGTTGCGCCTGCACCCACACCTGCCCGGAGTGCGGCTACTCCGAGATCCCCTGATCACCGCCCATCAACCGAGGAGGGGCCATGTCGACCTCCGTGCAGCACCGTCATCACCGCAACAACGACCACACCCTCACCGGCTTCCTGTCCGCCGTCACAGCGGTCTGCCAGGAGCTGAACGCCGCCGACGACGCCGACGAGCTCGAGCGCCACGTCGGCTGGGTCTCGCACTCGTGCGAGCCGGACTACCAGGTGCTCGTCGAGCTGATCGGCCCCGCGCCGGGCCTCGCCCTGCAGCTGGTCATCGACCTGGACATCGACTCGACGGTCGCCTCCGCGCAGATCGTCGGCACGGCCGATGACGAGTCGTTCACGACGGACGTCGAGGTCGGAGTCCGGTTCCTGTCCCATCTCGTCGAGCACCACCTCGCGCCAGCGGCCAGGCCGTGCGACGGCTGCACGGCTCCGGACTCCCTGCGGGCACCGACCTGGAAGTGAGTGGCGAACGGCTCCTCGTCCCTTTCGTCACAACCCCTCGCCGGCTCCTTCCCGGAACCGGCCCACGGCGCTCTAGCTCAGCGGAAGAGCACTCGGCGTTCTGACTGCCCGCGGTTCGATTCCGCATCAATCCCTGGTCGGGCAGACCCAGGCAACAGGCCCGTTGCAGGGCGACGCACGAGAGGTCACGGGTTCGATCCCCGTGAGCGCCACAGAGCCAGGGTCGTACAGGCCCGCGCGATCCATCAGCTGCACCAGCTGCACCAGCCAGAAGGGCACTGCCATGACCGACACCATCACCCCCGCCTTCCTCGACATCGTCAAAGACGGCGGTCCTGCGGTCCAGGAGGTTCTGTTGCGCTCGACCGAGCGCCACCGCATCCTCGGCGGCAAGAGCGCTCGGATGCTGCGCCGGGGCGACCGGGTCGCGCTGCGCGACCTGAACCCTGATCTGGATGGCGGCACAGCCGTCGTCGAGCAGGTGCGGCCCTCGGTGGGCAGCACTGTCCACATCCTCACCGTCGGCGGTGAGGCCCACCTCGTCCGCGGCTCGCGCCTCGTGCTCGTCGCCCGCGGACCTGAACAACCCTGACCAGCAAGGAAACCGCCATGTACACCGGACCCATCAGCAACGGCATGCTGCTCGGCATGACGCACAAGGGACGCAGCGCATTGATCCGCGAGCTCAGCCCGGACGTGCGCCGCAAGCTCGCACACATCGCCTCGCTCGGTGCCGAACAGGAGACCAGGAAAGCCGCAGAGCACTTCGACGCTGGCCGGCGTGTCTGGGCCGGTACCAGGCTCGACCACGCCCAGTCACTGAGCCGGCTCGCTGCTGAGCTCACGGGCGAGCCCGACGGCGTCTTCATCGTCGAACCCATCGACTCCGGATCCGTCGCGGCAGGCAACTGATCTCTCTCACTGGACCCCTGGCACCGAGCCCATCGCTCAGGGCCGGGGGTCCTGTCTTTCTCTTTCCGGAACAGCCAGCACAGCTGGCTCGGGCGTGCCCGTGGAGAAGCACGCCTGCCACCCCGGCCAGAGCGCCCGACGACCCCTCCAGCAAGGAACCCCACCATGAAGCGCACCCCCTCCAGATCTGTCTTCGGCGGCCTCATCGCCGCCGTGCTCTGTATCGTCACGCTGACCGGCTGCGAGGACCTGCCGAAGGCCCCCGGCGTCCCGGGTACGCCGTCCACCAGCACTGCGGCAGCCCAGGACCCGGGACAGGTGTCCTCTGGCAAACCGGCGAGCGTGGAGACCAAAGTCATCCGTGTCATCGACGGCGACACCGTCGCCGTGCTGCCGGTGGCCGGCCTGCTCGAGGCGACCGACAAGCATATCGGGATCCCCGAGCACACAGTCAGGCTCCTGGGCATCGACGCGCCCGAAATGAACTATCACAAGGATGCCGAGCCCGAGTGCGGCGCTAGGGCCGCCACTGATCATCTTGGCGGCATCCTGCCGCAGGGCATGCCAGTGACCATCGAGTTCGACCCCGGGGCAGACAGAACTGACCGTTATGGCCGTTCTCTCGCCTACGTCATCACACCGGCCCACAACGACGCCGCGCGACAGCAGGTCACCGACGGCTACGCCATGCCCTGGTTCCCCAAGGGCGAGCCGGAGCCCCAGCGGATCCCCGAGTACCGCACGGCGGCTGACAACGCCGTGGCACTGCATGCCGGTGCGCACTCACAGTGCTCCTCCATCGGCCGCGGCTGAGCCGCTGCACTTACAGACTACGAACCAGGAGAACCACATGCCCATCCCTACAGCACCCTCTGAACTGGACGAACTCCAGGTCGGCGACAAGGTCCTCGTCAAGAGGGTCCTCGACCACCCCGCCTGGATGAAGCAGGTCCCGTGCGATCCCCGCAATGGCTCCACCACGAAGTACGTCCGCGACCCGCAGGTCGTGGAGGAGCTGGGGGTGAGCAGCGTGATGGACCGGCGGGCGGTACCCGCGATCGCAGCTGCCGGCAACTGGCCGGGACGTGAGGCGCACACGCTGGTCCGCCTGCCCAACGGCTTCTGGTACGACTGCGCCACCGGCCTGCAGGACGGGTCCGGATCCACGCGCATCGAACGCATGCACTGAGCCTGAAAAGAGCCCGGCACGGGGGAGAGCCCCTGGTGCCGGGCTCGTCTCTTTCCTGGCGGCTCGTCAGATCGGCACAGCCGATCCGGATCTGGACTCGAAGGAGACACCCGCTCCTTCCCGACCAGAAGGAGCAGCACGATGAGCAACGACGACCACAAGTGCAGCCTGGCCCAGCTGGAGCGGGCGCTCGAGGTGCTCGACGGAAAGCTGAAGCGCCTGGGGCTGAACGCCCCGGTGCAGATCCGTGCGATCGGCGGCTTCGCGCTCATGAAGTACGGCATCCGTGCTGCGGACCGGGCATTCACCGTCGACATCGACAGCGTCACCGGTGATTTCGCGCCAGAGGTCATGGCGGCAATCCATGAGGTGGCCGACGAACTGAACCTGGAGCGCGACTGGATCAACAACGACAACGTGATGGACGGCGACGACGCTGAGCTGGTGGCCTCGATATACCAGGCGCGCTGGATCGACGACGACACAGCGTACGAGAGCATCAGGCTTCAGCTGGCCAGTGTCCCCACGCTGACCCGCGCCAAGATCATCGCCGCGGACACCGCGGAGTTCTCCGGTCGTGCACAGGACCTGCCGGATCTCCTGGAATTGCTCCGATTCCAGGGCATCACCACCGCTGCCCGGTTCGATGCCGCTTACCCGGATCCCTACGACGAATACCCCGCCGCCCGCGAGGCCGTGCACGAGCACTTCGCTGCGGACAGGACGTTCGCCTGAAGAAGACCCCACCGTCAGAGCGCGTGCTCCGGCGGTGGGGTCTCTTTTTTTGTGTCCGTGGTTTACTGCTGGCCGGAATCTTCGGAGTTACCTCCGTCGTCGATGTCCTTCAGCCGCTGTTCCAGCCGGGTTGCGTGGGCCTCTTTGACTTTCCGGTAAACCTTGACGCCACCTGCAATGACCAGACCTGCAGCCGCCAAGACCCCCGCGGCGATCAGGTCCTCTGTACGGGCATCCTGCTTGCCTGCGTAGTAGCCCTTGCCATAGACCGCGCTTCCCGCCACGAATCTCTCCCTTTGTTGAATTTTGAACTCCGCCGAAAGCCTATCCCAGGGTGCGTGAAGGGGTTGTGCCGATGCTGCGGATCATCCGCGCCTTGCCGGCGCGGGGTCGGAACCTTCTTGTTGTTCTTGTTCATCTTCGATTCTCAGGTGCAGCCAGTGGTGGTGACAGCGGAGCTGTCACGGAGGAGTCATCGACGAAGGACGGCCTGCAGTGCAGCGCCGCGCCCCACAGGATTCCGAGGAGAACCGCCATGAGCACCATCGCCGCACCCATGCAGGACGCGCTGCCGTTCGACTTCGGCTCTGATGTGCTGGTCGTCAGCGCGCCCGTCTACGACGAGCAGGCCCGCCAGACCGACCGCGAGCTGTGCCAGCACTACTTCGCCGCATGGTGCGGCACGGCGTTCACGGCGGACGGCACACGGGCAGAACGCGCCCAGACCACCTTCGCGGACTTCCAGGCGGCCGCCCGCCGTCTGGCAGAGGGCTGAGGAACCAGCGCAACTGATCCAGGTTCGGCATCGAACAAACGACTTCATCAAACAGGAGGGGATCACCGTGTCCACTGCCACCACTTCCGAGCCCGACCTCGACGCTGAAGCTCAACGCGTTGCCGCCGTCCACCGGCTCGCCACGAGCATGGCCTTCTACCCGGAGCTGCGGCGCGCCGAGGCTCAGGCCCGGGTCCAGCTCGCGGCCGCCGTCATAGCAATGGACGAGGTCGAGGACCGCATCGCCGCCGGCGAGAAGATCCACTCACTCTACGAGCAGGCTGCAATCGAACGGGCCAAAGACGCCTACGCCCAGGCGCTGGCTGATCTCGTCCGCGGCGAGTCCAGCGTTGAGGCTGAACCGTCGACTTCCCAACCCATGAACCAGGAGCACTGATCACCATGTCCTTCCTCGAGAAGATCGGATTCGTCGAGACCGCCGAGCAGGAGGCCCAGCGCCTCGCGCAGTCGCCCGAGGGCTCGGCCAACCACGAACTGTCCAAGCTGCCGGTCACCATCGAGCAGTGGCCCCAAGACCTGCTCATCGAGCTGCCCTGGCACGCCACCGAGCGGGGCTCCGGCCACCGCGTCGTCGTGGTGCCCATCGAATACCGGGGCGAGGCCCGCACCGAGGGCGAGGAAGAACCCCGTCCTCGCAAGCGCCACGCTGGTTGGTGGAACTGCGCGGTCGTCGCCAGCGACCACCCCAGCTACCCGGTCGGCGGCTACCGGCTGAGCATCCCCGCTGCCGAGCTCGCCCGCGGCAAGCGGATCGAGCTCTGAGAGAACACATCCCACGACGAAGGAGCGTGAACCGCCATGCCTGACACGATGCAGACCACCGGCCGCCGCGAGCGGATCCTCCGGAGTATCGGCAGGACGCTCCTCGTCACGGGGATCGTGCTGAACGTCCTCGCCCTGCTGCCCGCGATCGCAGCCAGCGCCTGGACCGGCCACTGGACGGCGAGCGTGGTGCTCGTGGTCCTGTCCGGTGCGGTCTGGGCTGCTGGACTTCTGGGCCTGAAGACCTGGGCTGCCCGGCTACGCCGTCACAACGACACCCAGCCCAGCCAGCACCAATGACCAGTCGCCCTGCCTGATCCCACCAGAGCCCCGGCTCCTGCGCTCCGGCGCGGGGCCGGGGCTCTCGCTCTGTCTCTGAGGCGGGTCCACGCGCTGCGGGGCAGCGCCTGGTGTTTTGCAACAGCAAGAGAACCATCCCGAACAAAGGAAGAGCCATGACCACCCTGACCACGACGCGTGTCCCGCTCAAGCAAATGGACCCTGCGATGCTCGTGTTCGAACTCGAGCGGGAGATCCAACACCTCATGCCCGGCACCACGAACACGGAGCTCGTGACCCGCGCAGCTGCGACGGCCTCGTTCCTGCACCGGAAGCAGACCCGCTTCATCAGGGGAGACATGCCTCGCGTGCCGTACATCGAGCATCCGCTGCGCGTGGCGTTGCGCCTCCTGCGCTGGGGCGTCACCGACGCTGAACTGATTGCCGCAGCACTGCTGCATGATGTCGTCGAGGACTGCAGCAAAGAGCTGCTTGCTGCTTTCGGCCAGCCGGGTGAGGATCCCCTGGGCTGTCTGGCGCGGCTGTACGGCCGGCGCGTCTCGGTGCTCGTTGGGGCGGTGACCACCCCTAACGGCAGCACCTCCTACGAGGAGCACCTCACGCGGCTTGCCAACTCCGGTTCCCGGGCGCTGCTCATCAAGGCCAGCGACCTGAAGGACAACGCCGGTTCGATCCGGCACCAGCTCGGCCACGGCCAGGATTCGCGCATGTACCGCATGCTCTTCAAGTACATGCCGGCCGTCGAGATCGTCGGAGCAGGTCTGCGCCGTTCGCTCTGCTGCCCTGCGACCCAGCAGTGCACCAGGGCCGCTATCGCCGCGATGGAAGATCTCAGCCACGATCTTGCAGCCCTGTCGGCCGAGCATGGCATCGACTGATCAGCATGCCGCATGTCGCAAAATTCAGAAAGGAACCTGATGGGAAGCAGGCAGGTAACTCTCACCTCATGTGATCGCTGTGGAATTGAGACGGAGTCGGATGTTGCCCATGAAAATTCAGACAACTACGACCCGGCCGCCCACGTATGGCGGACATTGAAATTCCACTACATCCAGCCGTGGTTCTTCCTCTGTCCCGATTGCGTGAAGGCCTTCCTCAAATTCATGGCCATGGAAGCAGTGCTGCCGGTCAAAGTGATCCGCAGGCCCGACCGTGCCTGAACCAGAGAACCAGCACTACAGCAGAGACCCCACTGTCAGGAGCATCAGCTCCGGCGGCGGGGTCTCTTTTTTCTCTGGTCACTCCTTTCTCCAGCGGACCGGATACTCCGGCTACCAGCCGGAGCTGAAGGGCAAGCGCACGTCACCGGAGAGGATCCCGCCGCACAGGAACAGCAGTGCCGAGACGCCGATGAGGCCAACGGCGAAAGCCACCGGCCGGTCCTCGTAGATCTGCCGCAGCCGGGAGACGAGGCTCTGTGGCTTCTTACTGGTCTTGTTCGGGTCTCCTGCTGGACTCTTCCGGGTCTCGTCGTGGTCGGTCATGGGTCTGCATCCCTTCTGATCGGTGTGTGGTCTGGTACTGGGCGGTGGATGGTCTCGTCGAGGGCTGGTGCGGGTCCCGTCAGAGCCCCGACTTCAGCGGCACGACGATGTCGCCGACCATGAGCACCAGGCTCATCGACAGCATCGCCAAGCCGATCACGTAGGCGACCGGCAGCTGCCTGGCGACGTTGACGTGACCGGGATCAGGTCGGCTGAACCGCCGTGCCAGGCAGCGCCTGGCCCCTTCAAAAGCGCTGCCCGCGATGTGGCCGCCGTCCAGCGGCAGCAGCGGTATCAGGTTGAACACCCCGATGAAGAGGTTGAACGAGCCGACCACCAGCCCGAGCAGCGCAGCCTTGCCGCCGATGTCGAGGCCGGGTTTGGTAGATGCCGCGACCTCGCCGGCGAGCCTGGATCCACCGATGACCGACATGGGTCCGTCCTGGGCACGCTCGCCCTGACCAAAGATCGCCTGGGCGACGTTGTACACCCGGGCGGGCAGCTGCACGATGGAAGACACTGCGTGCCCGGTCATCTCACCCATGCGCTCCATCGTGTAGACCGGGCCGTGCCTGGTCACCACCTCGCGGGACTCCGGCTCGACACCGAGGAAGCCCACTGTCGCGGTCTGCTTCGGGCCGCCACCATCGAGGTCCCGCGGCATGGCGATCGTGTGCGAGGCCTGGAGCTTCACCTGCGTACCATCGCGCTCCACCTCCATGGCAGCGACGCTGTCGCCGTTGGCGTGGATCAAGTCCGACAGCTGTGACCACGAGGTGACTGGCTGGCTGTTGAAGCTGACGACCACATCGCCGGGACGCAGCCCCGCCGCCCGGGCGGGGGAGACCTGGTCGCTGTCTTGGCACGCAGTGCGCTTGGCGTCCTGGGGGATCACGCAGTCGGAGACGACGGAAACCGCAGGGCGGCCGGTCGGCTCGACCGAGTGCACGCCGTAGATGCCATAGACACAGAGGAAGCAGAGGAACGCCAAGGCGATGTTCACCCCGGGGCCCGCCACCATCACCAGGATCTTCTTCGCCGCGGGCAGCTTATAGAACAGACGGTCAGCGTCGCCGGGTTCGACGAGCTCGAACTCCGCCGCCCGGGTCTGCGAGACCATCTGTGCGAACAGGCCCGTGTTGGACTTGCGCAGCGTGAGGGGCGCATCCGGGGTCGCGGCGCTGGCTGCAACGAGGACGTCGCTGTGAGCTTCCTGGCGTGCCGGCGCGGCTGCTGTATCGGCTGGCACCTGCTCGCCGCGGGAAATCTGCTGCTCGCGGTCCGTCTCGGGCGGGAACATACCGATGATCTTCACGTAGCCGCCGAGCGGGATGAGCTTGATACCGTACTCGGTCTCGCCCTTCTTCAGGGACCAGACCGTCGGACCGAAGCCGACCATGTACTGGCTCACCCGGCACCCGAACTTCTTCGCGAAGTAGAGGTGCCCCAGCTCGTGCAGCGCGATCGAGACGAAGATCGCGGCCAGGAAGATCACCACACCGAGCGCGTACAGGGCGACCTCCGGACCCGTCACGGCGTGTACCCCTCATCGGGCTGGCTCTGTGCGATCGTCATCAATGCATCCCCTCGTCGTGCCTCGTCTGTCGATGCTCTATCGCGATAACAGCGAACATCGACTCGTATACGTCAATTCTCGCATGTCGAATGCCATTCAGACAGGACGCGGCATTGATGCCGAGAGATGCGAAGAGCCGTTCCTGATCCTCTTTCGATGATCAGGAACGGCTCTTCGCCCACGCGGACCCGGGTCAGTCCGAGTCACCGCGCGTCAGCTCAAGAGCAGCCGCCTCACGCTCCCTGTAGACCTCGTAGAGCGTCCGGCCCGCCGCATCGACCTGCAGGAACGCCAGCAGCGCCTGGTCGACGTCGATCATCCCGGCGGCCACAAGCGCGAGCTGCGCCTCGAGCCAGGTCTTCATCACGCGCCACGCAACACGCTCAGCCTGGGCCCGGCTGGTCCGCTCGGCGCGCGATCCCGCCTTCAGCCGGCCGGCGGCGTCCTCCTTCCGCAGCAGCGCCTCCATGCGGTCGACGCTGGCTGGAAGAGAGAAGCCGCGCTGACCATGCGGCGTCGCGAGCAGGAAGTCCAAGGAACTGGGCACGCCGGAGGCGTCGTAGTCGACGCTGATCCGGCGGGCCCCGTGCTGCGCGAGCAGCGCCTGCATCTCGGCGAAGGTCTGCGCCGCCGAGATCTTCGTGGAGTAGTTGACCGGCGCGGCCACGGCTCAGCTCTCCTGGTCGTCGTCCACCGGCACCAGCTCGCCAATGCCGCGGACCGTCCAGTCGCCGCTCGCCACATTGACGAGCGTGCAGTTCGACCCGGCGGTCGCCTCCGAGTCATACTCCTCGAAGACGTAGACCCGTGGCCGCGTGTGCACGCCTTCGTAGACGTCCTCATCGAGCATCACGCGGCCGCCGAGCTCGACGCCCTTGTGCACGACGACGTCGGGCGACTGTTCCGCCTCGTCGTCCCAGTCGACGGCGTGGGTCCCGGCGGCCGGGGCCGGAGCCCCGGCCAGCGAGCCGAGAAGCTCGGTCCGGCGCACATCGAGCTCAGCCAGCCGACCGAGGAGCTGACCCTGCTCGTCCTGCAAGGCCAGCAGCTCGGTCACGGCCACGGAGGGGCCAGGCGCGACTATCACGCCGCGGCCTTGCTGCGCTTGCCCTCGGGCTTCTGGATCTCGACGGCCTTCGCCGCCAGGTACAGGCCCTCACGGTTCAGGTGGCGCGAGTACGCGGCGTCGAGGTAGAGCACCGGGATGCCGCCGGCGGCCTTCTGCAGGACAGGGCGCAGGATCTCCTTGATCGGGCCCGAACCGCCGCCGTAGACGTACACCACCTCGGTGGTGCCGCCGACCTCGGCGAGGACGTCCTCGAAGCGTGCGCCGATCTCCTCGGCCAGGTACTCGGCCTCCTCGTCGACGTAACCCTTGGCGCGGTCAAACCTGCCCTGGAGGAATACGCTGGGCTCCTGCTGCAGGAAGTCGGCCAGCGCCTTGCGGTTCTTGAACCGCAGGTCCTTGTCTCCGCTGGTGCTCATGCGGTCCAGCGCGTTCGTCAGCGCGGTGCCGTAGCCCTGGTCCAGCGTGCTGGCCGCTTCGGAGTTGAACGCGCCGTCGGTGAAGACGGGGAAGTTCACGGTGCCCTCGCCGACGTCGACGCCGACGGTGTTGCGCACACCGACCAGCAGCTCGGCGGTGACACCCTGCAGGCGCGCGGCCTCCTCGGGGTCCGAGGCCCGAAGATCGTCCAGCAGAGCCTGCGCCAGCGGCGCGCCCTTGTCGGTGATCGCGAACTGCGCGGACGCGCCCTCGGGCAGGACCTGCACATCCTCAAACTGGAGGCGCACGGTGACCGGCGTGGAGAAGTTCTTCACGGTCACCAGGTGCACCGTGGGGTCAGCCGCGCCCAGGAGTCCCACGAACTGGGCAGCGTAGGCGCTGCGGCGCTGCACGTACTCGGCAATCGGCAGAGCGAGGCCCGTGCGCACTGAGGCACGCAGCTCGCGGTCCGGCAGCGCGCCGTGCTCGCGGACATAGTCGCGCAGGGCCTTGGCGGCGAAGACGCCCAGGACAAGCACCGAGCTCAGTTCCTGGTCAGCCTTCGAGCGGGATCCGACGACCTCGAACTGCGTGAACTTCGACCCCGGGGTGCTCAGTGCCGCGCGGCCGAAGGTGCGCAGGTCCGAGTGCCCGATCAGGGGAGTGGTGAACGAGGCGGCGACGCGGTTGTAGAAGTCGTCCTCCACCACGATCTTGAAGGCACCCGAGTCAGCCTCGGGCACCTTGGGCGTGGAGCGCGAGGTGCTCACCACGGCCGAAGGAAGGTCGATCGTGTCGAAGACCTCCTTGCCGTGGACCTCGCCGCGGATGACGCCCTTGACGTATCCGTTGCCGACGTCGATGCCGCCGGTGAGCTGGATGGTCTTCTCGGCGGTGCGGGTGTTGCTCATGGTTGTGTCCCTCTCGGTCAGGAAGTCGGTGTCTCAGGAAGTGCGGTGCGGATCAGCGGGTGAGGAAGGCATCCAGCCCCGAAGGGACAGAAGGCTCCTCGACGGGAACAGGGTGGGGCTCGCGGACGGGAGGCGTGGGCGGCGGCTGAACAGCCTGGGCTGCCTCGACGCGCTGCACGGGCTCTGAAGGAACAGCAACAGGCACGGCAGCCTCGTCACGGCTTTCGCGACTCTCGTGCTGGCTTTCACTCCCGTCACGGCCGTCATCGCCACGTTCCTCTCCTCCATGGGCCTCGCTGCGCCCAGGGTCCTGCTCGCCCTGCGGCGGGCGGCCGCGCCGGGGAAGCTGCTCGACGGGACGGTTGACCACGTCGATGTAGCCGTCGCGCTGGATGGACTCGCGGATCAACAGCTGGAGCGACCTCGAGATGTCGTACTGCTCGTCGAGCCACCGGTTCGTCGACTCGTCGGCCCGCGGGACGCTCCAGCGCAGACGGCGCGGCTCGGCCTTATCGGTCATTGCGAGCACCCCCTTGCGCCCTCGTGCTGATGGACACTGTCCTCGGTCATCGCGGCCCCCTCTCATGCGCGGTCCCCGAGGCGCTACTGCCAGTCGGGGACCTTTCGACTCATTTATCAGTCATCATTCTACTGGTCTTTCAATGGTCTCTGCAAGGACCACGCCAAGACCAGCAAAAGGCCACCAGCAGATCAGGCCTGCATCACCGTGAGCGACCCCTGGCCGCGGCGGGGCCCGTGGGAGCCGCCGGCAGGACCCGCAGAAGACCACGGGTCAGCCGAGGAACCAGAAGAAACAGGACTCATCAAGGGCTCACCCGGGACCGGCACGCGGTCCGCTGCGGACCAGCAGAAGACCTCGATCAGGCCACGGCA
The DNA here is from genome assembly GCF_006964045.1 of Arthrobacter sp. TS-15. Classification (NCBI taxonomy): domain Bacteria; kingdom Bacillati; phylum Actinomycetota; class Actinomycetes; order Micrococcales; family Micrococcaceae; genus Arthrobacter; species Arthrobacter sp. TS-15. Next base: position 199,535 of record NZ_SDXQ01000031.1, read on the forward strand.
CATTGGAGGGCGCTCGGTGGTCCCACACAAAGCACAGAAGCGCCCTCGAAGAGACCAGCAACAGTCCACCGCCATGAGCCGTGCCATCGCAGACCCGCAAAAGACCACCAAGGGACCAGATGTGCGCCTGAAGCAGCCCCGATGCGCGCCATCCGGCACTCAATGGAGTCCGACTGGCCTTTCTGGACCCTCTCGGGTCTTGTATGGGTCTTGTCTGTGTCCCTGTCTGGCCATGCTGGGACATAGATCTGTCCACTCCGGGACCAGAAGGAGTCCAGCAATCCGGGCCCCGATAAATGCCTGGAACACCCGCCGACGGCACCTCGAGGCAGTCCTGGGAACGCCGGCGGAGCGAGCGGAGGAGCTGTCGGGGCAGGGTGGAGCAGTTGTGGTTGCGCCTGTGGCGTCACCGATCCGCCCGGGGGCCGCAGGGAGAGCAGAGGGAAAAGGCGAGCCGGGTTGTAGGGCCCCGCATGGAGCGACAGGGCAAAGACTCCGCTTCCTTCCGTGCCTCACGGGCGGTGGGTGTCCAGAGGGCGAAAACCCGTGAGCCCCTCCAGGAAGCTGCACCTGGTGGGAGACCCGGACGGCTCGGTGACGCTGTGGAAGCTGCGGCTCAGGTGGATCCAGGAAGGCTGCGTGCTTCCCGGGAAAGCTCCTCTTCTGATGCGTCCACGAGGGACCGGCCGGGCGGTGGACGGCAAGGACTCGCTGTCGCTCATCCGTGGGTGCAGCTGCCACCAGGAAGGAAAAGTGACCGGCCCCGAACAGGCCCCGGCAAGAGAGGGCTGTGGGGCCGCCTCGGACGCGGTGCGACAGGTGCTGGCGCGACGTCGAAACACAGTGGGAACGACCCCCGCAGGCCGGTGCAACGAGCGCACCGACAGATCAGTGCAGTGCTGTCACTGCAGAGGTTTCCACAGCCTGACGCGACAGGTCGCGGGGAGTGGTGGACTGCTGCGCGCGGCGTCTGATGCGCCTGCGGCAGCAGGATGCACCAAGGGTGCAGACCGGGCTGCGCCCGACGTCGCTGACGCTATGTGTGAGGACCCGTACGGGTACCCGCTCGTGCCTCGCGGTGATGCGGACGATTGCACCCGTACGGCGTTGCAGCGGACGGCAAAAGGGCTGTACACCCAAAAGCCCGTAAATCCAGCGGAAACGACGTGACCCGTACACCCGCTGCGCGGATGAAGAGGGGGTGTACGGGTCAAGGGCGTACGGGTCGTTTCCCGTGATATTCCAGGCTTCCGCTAACGCTCCAGCCGTGGAATGGCGAAATGGCGGCAAGAGAGGAAAAGGGCATAAGGGAACCTGGCAACAGCGGTCCTGCGGACCCTCCGCTTCGCTCCGGTCTCTCGCTGCGCTTCGAGACGCTGTTGGTCGGCATAGCCGACAGGTTCCACCGCTCGCTTCGCTCGCCGGTCCGTCAGTCGCTGCGCTCCCTCCGGCTATGCCCAGCGCTGCGCTTGAGTGGAGGACGCCCCCGCCTGCCCCGCCGCATTTGTCCACAGGTGGACGACGCGGCAAAGGGTGCAGCCAGGCGGTGGATCACCTGGCGCTGCGCACCAGGTTTGTCCGAGGAGGACGGCCCGTCGGCCGGCCCGCTGCGCGGCCCAGTCGGAGCAGTTCCCGACATGGTTCACCAGTGGGCCGTCAGGCCAGCGGAGCTGGCACGGGAGCTGGACCGTACATCGAGTCTCCGCGGACCCCTGGCGGGACCTGCACTCGATGCCCGACACCTGCATCCCGAGAAACAGAAGAGGCATCGTCATGACACACGCCCGGAAGGCATCCAGGTCCGCACGCCGACCACAGCCGCAGCTCTCGCCCTACGACACCGGAGCCAGGTGCGAGGCCAAGCCGTGGATCCCCTACGGAGAGCGAGTCACTGCGGCGACTCCGGCGGAGAGCTTTGGCAAGGTCGACTTCGACGATGAAGAGAGCGGCACGGTCTGCGTCGCCTACCTCGAGCGCGACATGGACGGTGGATACACCCTTCACGTCGCACCGCTCAGCGAGGACCGGAAGGTCCGGGTGGCAATCCATTACGAACGCGGCGTCGCCAGGGTCAACAGTGCCCAGGCGTCGGCAGCTGCCGCCTAGTGACCTGCCGACTGAGAAGGAACACCGGGAATCATTTCGGAAAACATTGCGGCGAAAGAGGACGCGAATGATGCAGCGACAGACGAGTATCACAATCCGGACTGCCACCGCGGCGGCCTCAGCAGGATCTATGCCGATAACCAAGATGACCAGCCGGGAGGCATCGCGATGACCAGTGGATTCAGCCATGCCCTGCTCGTGACCGGTTCCCGGACCTGGGACGCCGCGGAGGCCATGAAGGCGGCTTTGAACGAGGCCTGGAGAGCCTGGGGACCGTCTGCGGTCGCCCGACCCGTGCTCCTCTCAGGGCACTGTCCCAAGGGTGCTGACGCCATGGCCGAGCGGCTGTGGCGGGCTGCAGGCTTCGAAGTAATTGAGTTCCCGGCCGACTGGAGCGCTGAGCCCAAGGCGGCGGGCTTCACCCGGAACCAACGGATGGTCGATGCCCTCGTCGCCATCCGCGCCGGGGGAGCGCAGGTCCGTGTCGCCGCCTTCCTGGACCTTTGCAGCAAGTGCGATCAACGCACCGGCCAGCAGCAGCTGATGCCCGGAACGCCAGGGCACTTCTCACATGGCACCGTGCACGCCCGCTCCCGCGCCCTGGCTGCAAGCATCGAGGTCGAAGACATCATCCACCCGCGCCTGCCTCCGTTCTGACAAGTGCACACCCCGGACATGACAACAGCCCTGCAGCTGGTGCTGCAGGGCTGTTGATCCTTGATTCGAATAGGTGGCCGGAAATCTCTCCGGTATGGCCCGAAAGACTGCGGAAAGGGTGGGCTAGAGAGTCCGCTCGATGCCGTGTGCCTCATCGTGGGCCTTCATGACAGCTTTCGGAATGCGACCGAACTCGGGCACTTCATGACCGTTCTCGCGCGCCCATTTACGGATCTCCTCGCGTTCCTCGGGCGTCGTCTCGGGCACGAGTCGCTTCTTCTCGCCCTTCTTAGTGGCCTTTCGACCCTTACTGATGTATTCCTTGAGATTCTTCTCAAGCTCTTTGCGCTCTTCGTCGGTCAGGTCTATCTCGAACCAGGTGTCGCCCAGTCCGAAGGTGACTGTGGCAGCATCCGGCTTGCCACTGATGTCCGACTCCACAATATTTCGAATAGCCATGTCTTGAATGGTAGACGATCCGAACCACCTTAGAGAAGTCTTTGGGCACGCCAGAACGACAGATCTTTCGAATGCCTTCATCATAGGCCGAAAACGCTGCTATACCAGCATAATAAACCCGCGGCACTGCTAAAATCACACTGCCAGTGCGTGCCTTTCCCCACCCCTGTAAACCGACCATTCGACACGATCGAGAGGCCCCCACCATGACCATTCTCCAGACCGTCGACGACCATCCACTGACGGACGACGGCGTCGACCTGTTCGCCCTGATGTGCCAGCGCCGCGGCTGGACCGACGAATACCTCCGCGAGATCGAATCAGCTGAACACGACGAGCTCCTGGGCCTGGCCGAGATGGTCGAAGCCCTGGAAGACGCCCGGGCCGCCGGCCAGAAGGTCACCATCGCCCCTGACTTCGACATGGACGGGATCTCCTCCGGTGTGCTCGGCTACGCCGGACTGTCAGAGCTCGGCTTCGACGTCGAGCTGCACGTGCCCGACTACCGCCGCGGCCACGACCTCACGCCCGAGGACATCGCAGAGATCGCCGCGACGTGGCCGGACACCAAGGTCCTGCTGACCTGCGACGGGGGAGTGAACTCCCACCGCGGGATCGCCGCCGCCCGGGCTCTGGGATGGAAAACCCTGGTCACCGACCACCACGAGGAGCTCGAACCCGGTTCGAGCGCCGACGTCACCGTCGACCCCTGTCGGATGGACGAGACCTACGCCAACACCGGCATCTGCGGCGCGCACGTGCTCTATCAGGTGTTGGAGGCCTATGCCCGCGTCCACCGGCCGGAGAAGCTCTGGGAGATCCGCCTGCTGCGCCTGTTCGCCGGCCTGGGCACCGTCTCCGACGTCATGCCCGTGCTGTACGAGAACCGGCAGCTGGTGCGCGACTCGCTGTCCATCGCACGGCTGCTGTACGCGCCCGCGCCGCGCACGGTCCCGACCCCCTGGGGCTTCGACCCGGACCCCGAGGCGATCGACGTCGGGCAGTCGACGCTGATGCAGCTGCTGCGCGTCGACCCGCACCACCCGGCCTTCGTCCGGGCCTTCGAGGGCTTCGCGGTCCTGCTGAAGGCTTTCGGCCAGGCAGGCAAGGTCCGCGACATCGACAGCATCGACGAGGGCTTCTACGGGTTCTACCTCGCGCCGGCGATGAACTCCCCGCGCCGCACGGGCGACCCGCTCGCACCGTGCTTCGGCGTGTTCACCGCGCCTGACCAGGACTTGATGCTCGAGGCGGCACACCAGGTCATCGCGACCAACGAGAGCCGCAAGGAGCTTGTCGAGGTCCACACCCAGGAGCTCGAGGAGGGTGATCAGCCGCTGGCCCCCTGGGTCTACTTCTCCGAGGCCTACCCGGGCATGTACGGTCTGCTCGCCAACCGGCTGATGGAGCGCCACGGCCACCCGGTCGTCGTGCTCAACCGTCCCGCCGGGCCGGATGACTACGTCGGGGGCTCCGGCCGGGCACCGTCGTGGTTCGGCATCATCGACACGCTCGAGCACCAGGACGGCATGCGCGCCATCGGCCACCAGCAGGCCTGCGGCGTCAAGGTCGACCGGGCGGAACTGCTCGACGGTCTGGTCGAAGCATTGCGGGAGGCCACGCAGGTTGCCCTGCTGGCTGTCGTCCAGGATGAGCGCCGGGCCGACCTGGTCCTGGGCCCGGACCGGGACTGCGATGCTGGCGTGGACGACCTGGAGCCTCTGGTCGGCTTCGTCCGGCGTGTGGAAGCGCTGCGGCCCTTCGGCCACGGCTTCGTCGAGCCGGTGGTCGAAATCGCTGTCGAGCCCCTCGGGCTGCGGGTGGACCGGATCGGTTCCGATACTGACTGCGGCCATGAGCGCACCGACGCCAACCTGATGACCAACGCCCGCGGCTACCGCGTGTGCCGCCTGTGCAAGAAGCACCTGCGGCTGGTCACCAGGTCCGGGCTGTCCTGCCTGTGGTGGAACGTCGCCGAGGAGAAGGAGCCGGAGATTTCGGCTCTGACGCGGTCGGCCAGCCGCACCGAGGTCGGAACGCTGCGTTTCATCGCGAAGCTGCAGCTGAACACCTTCCGCGGCGAGACCCGCGTCCAGGCCGTCATCGAAGAGCAGATCCCCGCGTCTGTCTGACCACGGAAAGGAGGCGGGGATGCCCGCTCCACCCATCAAGTCCCGGCTCGTCTCCATCGCGTGGTGTGTCCTCGTGCCCCTCGGCGTGCTCGCCGCCTACCTGGGACTTGGCCTTGCCGTAGTTTCCGTGGTCGGCGAGCCCGTCCTGGGTACGGCGGTGCTCGGAGGCCTGGTGGCGCTGCTCGTCGGCGCTGCCAGGCTCTTCCGGCCCCGGTGGTTCGCCAACGCGCCAACGGTCCGACCGATGTCCGGAACACCGCGCTTTACCCGAACGGTGCTTGGGTGCCTGGCTCTGGCGTTCTTCGCCGGCCAGTCCCTGGCCCTGTGGCTCTATACCCTGGGCGGCTCGGCGGGATTCGATGAATCGACCCGAGCCAGGACAGACGCCGGTCCCGTCGTGGCCCTCCTGCTCGCACTGGTGGCAGCGCCGGTGGCCGAGGAGATGCTTTTCCGCGGCCTGCTCTACCCGCTGCTGCGGCGCAGGGTCGGCATCGTCGCGGCGGTGCTCGTCACCGCCGCGGGCTTCAGCCTGCTGCACGCCAACGTCGTCCAGTTTGCTGCCACGCTGCCCCTGGCGGTGCTGCTGGCGCTGGTCTACGAACGCACCCGCGTCCTGTGGCCGTGCGTGCTGCTCCACCTGGCCTTCAACCTCACGGCCGTCCTTGTCCCCGCCCAGCTGCTGGGCGCACTGGCGAACCCCGTCTCAGCGCTGCTGATGACCGCGGCGTTCCTCGCGTGCGCCCTGGCGGTGTACCGCATGGCGGCACCCGCGCCCGGGCCTGCACAAGACGACAGGGAAGCCGGCGGGGAAGAAGGCAGGGAAAACGAGCCACAGGCCGCATAGCGGCCGGGCTCAATGTGCAGGACTGACGCTGGTGCCCTCCGGGCGACCTTTCGGCCGTGGGCCGACGGTCGCTCCGGAGGGCCTGCTCTCGGGTGACCGGGGTGATCCGGTCACCGGGGGATTGGCTGAAGGATTTTCGTCAGCCAGACCTGAGAGGAGGTGGATCCACCATGGCAGTCGTCAACAAGTGCACGTATGACGCGCAAGGCCGGCTCGTGCGCCCCAGCGGCAGCGAAGTGCGCCGCGCGCGGTTCGCCAGCGACTTCGACACCGGTGAGAGGCCGACCTTCGATCGAGGGTCCATGCACTTCTTCACCATGAGCACCAGCGGCCGCACGGCGGAGCAGGCGCACGAACGCGCCCGCGAGATGCTCGCCCGCTTCTTCGAACGCGCCGAGTCCGTCGCTGGCTTCCGCAAGCTCGAGATGCGCCGGAGGCAGGGTGTGATGCCCTGCAACCGCAACGTCTCCATCACCTACGAGATCCTGTACGCCGTCGAGGACGGCCACCGGGTCCGTGCCCACATACCCGAGTCCCCCAATGCGGGATACCGGCGAGGCCGCAGCGCGGCCGCCTTCTAGGCGGTCGGCGCACCCAGGGCCTCGCACCAGCGTGAACGCGCAGAAAGGCCGGAGAGCTCCCTTCCCACGGGGATGCTTCTCCGGCCTTTCTGTTTTCACGTTCCTGTGACAACAACGCCTGGTGACGGTTCCTGGCCCTAACACCGATGCCCACTCTATCAGTGTCGATTCATCATGTGCAATGCAGTCGGCATCCCATTCCGGCGACCATTCGAAGGCCTGTCTCGAATCACTCAGAATAACTCGGAAGCCCGGTCGACCAGGACGCCGGACCCATCGCGATCGCTCCCGTCAGGGCCGTCAGGGCCTGATGCTCCGCTGCGCGGGAGGACGCAGCGCCGAGGTGTACCACATGTCGTGGTACACCTCCCGATCCCAGTGCTGGCCTGCTCAAACGGCGGGTCAGGCGACCACGGCCGAGGGAGTCTGTACCACGTGCCCGAGCGGACGTGGTACGCCGTATTGCCTTGGCAGATCAGCGTTTTCGGCAGGTGTACCACGAGTACCACCAGATTCCGAGCGTTTACATATGTGCGCGAAGGACGCCTCCGATCGGTCATCCAGCCAGTAAGAGCTCTTATCCCCATGCGCGTATATCTAGTCTTTATTTAGTGGTACAAGTGGTACAGGGGGTATATAAAGCCCGTCTGACCAGGGCCAACGCCTGTACCACGTGCAAATCTCCATGTGGTACACCCCGTTTGGCGAAGTCCTGAAATCCCCGACTGACCAGGGGAAACAGGTGTACCACGTCAAGTGGTACACCTTCCGATACCCATAGGGGGTATACCGGCTCGCTGCTGCAGCCGGATCCCGGCTCTGGAGGTTCCCGGCCGGCCGGTCGGAAGAACTCCCCGAACCCCGACCAGGGGGTCGGGCGGCTCACGCCGCCCGCGGGGGAGTGCTCGAGCATGAGAAGCCAGCGGCTCCGTGGGGCATACGCCCCCGGAGCCGCTGTTTCTCATTCCAGACCGCACGCTCTCGTCGTGTCGCCGTGACCTCCGGGTCTCGCGCGCGACCCCTCCGAGCCCCACCCGGGTACCACCCGGGACCTCTGTCGGACCATGAGTCGGCTATCAGTCGACTCGTTGCGAAAGACCATTCGGATGGCATAGAGTCGTGAGCACGTTCCTATTCGATTACGAGACCAATCGGCTTCCCACTCATTGCCGGCAGGTACTCGACGCGATCGAGAAAGACAGCAGCATGACGACTCCTGACGACCCAACGCCCGTCTTCGACGAGGACTTCGACACCCCCTCGACCAACCCTGTCGCCGACGCCTTCACCGAAGTCATGACGTACTTCGCCGACGGCGGCGACATCGCCCCGCAAAACGAAATAGTCACGCGCGCGACCGAGGTCTACCTCCAGCTGATCGACCCGTCGGACCCGCCGGCACCGCGCCTGCTCGAGAAGCAGCTGCTCGCGATCGTGAACGGCGTCTCCAAGGCCGAGAACAGCAAGACCAAGGTGGCTGCCGAGAAGCTGCCCCTGGCCCGGCACCTGACCTACTGGCAAGTGGCGCAAATCCTGTTGAGCCTGCACCACGTGATCCGCATCGCCCCCAGCGCCAAGGACACTGACCGCGAGTACGACCTGCTGGCGATGTACCAGGCCACCGGCCCGGGCCGCGGCACGTACACCACCAGCGAGGACGACATCCGCACCACGGCGCGCCGTTACAACACGCAGCTGACACTCAAGGAGTTCGCCGAGGTCCTGGCAGTACTCCGCGAGGACAGCCCGCGCCGGCACCAGTGCAGCCACAGAGACCTCATCGCCGTGAACAACGGCGTGTTCCACTACGGCCGCGAGGCCCGGGACATCCATGAGGGCGGCAAGGCCTTCCACTTCGAACCCAAGTCGCTCGTACCCTTCGACCCGGCACTGGTGTTCCTGGCCAAGTGCCACATCGACTACGTCGAAGACCCGGACAACCCGGTGATCGTCCACCCTGTCGACGGCTCGGTCTGGGACATCGAGTCCTGGATCCGCGAGCTCTCCGACGAGGAGGGTATCCCGGAGCTGCTCTGGGAGGTCATCGGCGCGATCATCCGGCCGCACGTCAGCTGGGGCAAGACTGCCTGGTTCTATTCAGAACAGGGCAACAACGGCAAGGGCACGCTGTGCTCGCTCATGCGCAACCTGTGCGGGCCACGCTCGCACACCTCGATTCCGCTGAGCGACTTCGGCAAGGACTTCGCGCTCGAGCCGCTCGTGCGCGCCAACGCGATCATCGTCGACGAGAACGACGTGGGCACCTTCATCGACAAAGCGGCCAACCTGAAGGCGATCGTCACCAACGACGTCATCCAGATCAACCGGAAGTACCGGATGCCGATCGCCTACCAGTTCTTCGGCTTCATGGTCCAGTGCCTCAACGAGTTCCCGCGCGTGAAGGACAAGTCCGAAAGCTTCTACCGCCGGCAGCTGTTCGTACCGTTCAACAAGAGCTTCACCGGCATGGAACGCAAGTACATCAAGGACGACTACCTCCAGCGCCGCGAGGTCCTGGAGTACGCCCTCTGGTACGTGCTCAACCGCGCCGGCGCAGCCGACCCGGGCAACTACTACCAGCTCTCCGAGCCGGTGGCGACCAAGGTGGTCCTGGCCGAGTACAAGGAGGCCAACGACCCCGTGCGCGCCTTCTGGGAAGAGTTCCGCGAGCGGCTGGTGTGGGACCTGGTGCCTTTCACCTTCACCTATGACCTCTACAAGGCCTGGTTCGCAGACGTCTCGCCCTCGGGGTCGCCGGTGAGCAACAAGCAGTTCATCACGGACCTGGTTGCGATCGTGCGGCCTGACCCGCTGTGGCACTGTCCGGACAAGAACAAGAAGATCCGCCCCGGCCAGATGATGGCCACCCCCGAGACGACCATCGCCGAGTACGAGCTGAAGAAGTGGATGAACCCGCACTACAGCGGCTCGGACCCGAAAAAGAAGTCGCAGCCGGTCCTTCAGGCCAACTACCGCGGCCTGCTCCGGCACACAGGTCCCGCCGCCCAGGTGGACGCCGACGACGAGGACACCACAGGAGAGGACTGATCCGACCATGCCCACAATCGCCAGGGCCATCACCGAGCTCGCCCGGGCGGTGACCGACCTCGCCAAGCAACAAGGCAGGGCGAGCACCGCGCTGGCCGATGTTGCCCGCGAACAGCGGATCACCAACCTGATCGTCCGGTCGCAGATCAGTGCCGACCCGGAGGAGAAGCGGCGGCTCGTGGCTGAGGCCTCCAGCCGGATGGACGCCCCGCGCCGCCGCTCTCCACACAACCCGATCGACTGAAGACAAGAACGGAAAACAGGACATGACGCAGCCGCACCCGAACGAACCGAACTGGAAAGACGGATGTGCAGGAGAGGGAGTCTCACCCGGAAAGGAATGCGCCGACTGCACCGGCCAGCGTGAGCACTTCGGCTACTCCCTGGTGGGAGGTCGATGGGCCCGCGGTGCCCGGCCGGTCCCCGCGCCCGTCACAAGGAAGAAGCGCGGCCTAAGGCCATCCGCGGCAGCGCCCGGCACCCCGACCAGATAACTGCATACCCCGGCCGTGACGGCCGGTGACGACCGAAAGGCCAGACACATGACCACCCAGCGCACCCCCGTCACAGCTGAGACCGCGCTCTTCACGTTCTACGACATCGAATCGCTGTCGAACGTCTTCACGCTGTGCGCCTACACCCCGCGGCCGGGCCGCGCCGTCCACGACCTGGAGATCTTCTTCCTGGCCGACGACCCGGCGCTGGTCGCCTCCGTCGACCCCCAGGCCCTCTACGACACCGTGATCCGCTCCAACCCGGGGCTGCCCGCGGTCAGCGTCCAGCTTTGGAACCTCGGCGGCGAACGGGGCAGCCTCCGGCTCGCCGAACTGATGGGCCTATCGAACGCCGACCAGGTGTGCAACCACTCCGACCCAGGCGGGTACCCCGCGGCGCTGCGTCCGGTCTGCGACACAGACCCCGAGTACGACCCGGCACTGCATCCGTTCCTTGCTGGCTACAACTCAATGAACTATGACACGACCATGGTCGCGCTCTACCTCAACGAGGCGTTTCCGGCCCCGGGCAGCGGTCGGCCGTTTCAGCCGACCACGGCCCGTACTCTGCGCGACCACAACGACCAGCTCTTCTCGTCCCAGCACATCGAGTACATGCCTGGCTACCTCGGCTGGGACGGGGCGGCTGCGAAGATCCGCCGCGCCATGCTTCACTCGGGCCGGCACCTGGACGTGGCCCGGCTGAACGAACTGCAGTCCAAGGTCAGCCTCAAGCGCCTGCTCGGGATGCTCGGCCGCCAGATCAAGGAATCCGAGAAGCTCAGCCATGACACGAGCATCGAGGCGGTAGAGGATCTCTATGAGCTGCTGGCCTACAACGTCTCGGACTGCCTTGGTCTGGCCCAGCTGTTCCGGCACCCGGCGTACGCGAGCAACTTCGATCTCAAGGCCGCTCTGCTCGCCCAGTTCACCGAAACGGTGTTCACCAAGAACGGTGCGGTGCGCAAGGACCGGCTGGCAGTCGACTCCTCATCGGCAAAGTTCGTGGGCCGCATCCTCGCACCCTACGCCTCACTGGATGACATCGAGGCGGTGTCCTTCGTATATCCGCACCCCGAGGTCGCTAAAGAACGCGGGATCGAGCCGGTCAACGTGCTCGACGAGTGCGCGCGCTTCTTCGAGGAGAACGTCGCGCCCGACCCGGCCACCCACTCCGAAGTGACTGCAGTCCAGCGCGAGGCCCACCGGCAGTTCCTGCAAGTCGTGGCGTACTACCGCTCGATCGAGGGGCAGAACTTCAACGACTCCGAGGAGTACCGCGACAAGTTCAGCCTTCCGGCCCGGTCTCTGCGCGATGTGCCCAAGACCCCGAACAACGTGCCGTATTTCCGGGCGGACGCCTCGCCGTCGTCCTGCTTCGCCACGTTCTCCACCGGCGGCATCCATGGGGCCGAAGCCGACCTGTCGGTGTTCAACGCCGACAAGGTCGAGCACAACGATCAGACCATGATGCTCATCCGGGCAGCGCAGGCCTTCCCGGACGCAAAGGACTTCGTGGCCGAGGCCAAGCGTCAGCACGCCATGCTCCGCCTGCCCGACGGCACCTTCGTCGACAAGCGGCTGGTCCTGCTGGGTTCGGACCCGGAGAAGGTCAAGTACCGCAAGCCGAAGAAGGACGACCCTGACCAGGCCGGGACGCTCGCCCGCGCCCAGGCCCAGGTGCCTGACCCGGCGGACCTGTTGACCACCCAGCGGCCCGAGGCGGAGGCGCTGAATGTCGTCCTGCCCGACGGCGGTGTCCTGGAAGGCAAGGTGGTACTCGCCAACAGCACGGTCACCAATGCCGCCTACCGCGATGAGCCGGCCAAGAAGAAGCCAGAGCTGTTCATCGCCAAGGAAGACGGCTCCGACAAGCTGCACCCGAAGTTCGCACGCACCTCGGCTGGCCTGGTGATCCACGAGGACTTCACCAGCTACTACCCGAACCTGCTGCGCAACATGCGGGCGTTCTGGAACCCCGAGCTGGGTGAGGACCGCTACGCGAAGATCTTCTTCGACAAGGAGCGCTACGGCCAGGAGATCAAGGGGCTGAAGAAGCAGCTGGCCCAGCTTCCGGGCGACAGCCCTGAAGCTGGGCGGCTGAAGGCTCAGATCGCCGGGCTCGGCGTGCTGCGCAACGGCACGAAGCTGATCCTCAACTCGGCCTCGGGCGCAGGCGACGCAAGTCACCGCACGCCGATCCGGATGAACAACCGCATCATCTCGATGCGCATCCTTGGCCAGCTGTTCAGCTGGCGGATCGGACAGGCCCAGACCCTGGCCGGGGCGCGGATCATCTCCACCAACACCGACGGCCTCTACTCGGTCGTCGGCGGCGAGAACGGATTCGACGAAGCGACCAACAACCGGGTGCTCGCCGAGCAGCAGGAGGCCATCGGCGTCGACATCGAACCTGAGCTGATGTTCCTCATCAGCAAGGACTCGAACAACCGCCTGGAGCTGGAGGCCCCGGAGCCGGGGCGGTCCGTGGCAGACAGTCCGATCATCGCCGCCGGTGGCGGCACGCTGGCCTGCCACGCGGGCCCGACTCCGACGAAGTCGCTGGCCCACCCGGCCGTGATCGACTTCGCCCTGGCCCGCTACCTGCAGACGGTGGCGAGCAGGGGAGAGTCGGCGATCGCGGAGCCCTTCGACCTGATGCTGGGCCGGAAGGTGATCGAGGAGGCGGTCCTGGAGGACGACCCGATCCGGTCGCTCCTGTTGTTCCAGAACGTCATCGCGGCCTCCCGCGGCTCGATCACCTACCCCTTCTCGGCTGCACCCATCGACCCCGCCGTGGGTGTGAAGTACAGCGAGCAGGGTCACGTGACCAACGTCCGCGACCCGCAGGTGCTGCAGATGGTCAACCGGGTGTTCATCGTCCGCGAGGGCACTGAGAACGCCCGGAGCCTGCTCAACGCCGGTGCCTGGAAGGTCACCGCGGCCAGCCAGGCCAAGCGCCGCGAGGAGGACATCGGCCGGACCAAGCGCGACCCGGTCGCGCTGGAGGTGCTGCGCCATCACGGCTGGGCCCGCTCCCGCGCCGAGGCCAGCGTGTCGGACGGGCTCGCCGTGCTCCCGGACGACCAGGACGTCGTGGTGCGGCGCATTAACGCCATCGACCCAACCTGGTCGATGGTCGTCGTCAACGACGACCTGCACCAGCTGCCGGCCGACCGGATCGAGCGGCTCATCGCCTCGCTGGACCTGGACACCTACGTCCGGATGCTCGAGGAGACGTTCACCAAGAACTGGATGAACGAGGCCGCCTGAGCCGATCGACCACAGCCCGCACAAGGGGGCCGCGCACGCCGCGGCCCCCTTGTTCAACTCTGTGCACCATTGTTAATGGTTCCGCATAGATCATTCACTTCGAGTCATAATTGAGTACGAAAGGCAATTCAGACTCGACACGACACGACCACGAGAGGCCATCATGTCCCAGTCAACACTCCCTGTCCGCTCCACTGACCCGGAGACCTCCTACGCCGCCGCCGTGAAGGCCGCGCTCGGCGCATCCCGCGTCCGTCCCATCGTGCTCGACATCGTCCGCGAGAAGGGCCCGCTCACCCACGACGAGCTCATCGCCGCTTACCACGACCGCGTCGTCACCAGCCTCGGCGAGGTGCCGCGCTCCTCGGACTCCGGCATCCGCACCCGGCTCAAGGAGCTCGCCCACCAGGGCCTGGTGACCGTCGCCGACGTCGACGGCTTCTCCAACTACGGCAATGCGGCCAAGCGCTGGGTCGTAGTCGACCCTGACGACCCGAGCTTCGTCTACGACCCGGACGCCATCGCTGCCTACATCGACGACGAGGACATCGTCGGCTTCGGGCACTTCCTTGACGGCGACGCCTCCGACGCTGCCGGGACCGACGAGGACTGAGCCCCCATGCCGAGGAAGAAGAACCAGCGGGAGAAGGCCGTCGAGCAGTACCTGCTCACGCAGTGCCGCCGGCACGGTCTGTTCTGCCTGAAGTTCGTGTCCCCGGCCCGCGGGGGCGTCCCCGACCGAATCGTCCTCACGCCCACCGGCACGGTCTTCGTCGAGGTCAAGCGACCCGGCGGAGACCTCGAGAAGCGCCAGCGCGTCATGCACGCCAAGATGCGCCGTTTCGGTGCCGAGATCCACGTCGTGGATGACGAGCAGGCCGTCGACGCCTTCATCACCCACGTGCTCGGTTACCGCCGGATCGAGAGCCAGCAGAAAGCAGCATCATGACCGCAACAGCCACGGCCGCGGGCCCGGAGACAGCCGCCCGCGACTACGAAACGAAAGACTCGGGATCACGCAGGGTCACCGCCTCCGGCATGCAGCGCGAGGTGAAGACAGGCCAGCCCCGCTTCGACCTGCTCGTGCCGCTTCAGGTGCCCTACCAGGACCAGCTGCTCACAAGGACGGCCGCGCTCGTGGAGCGTGGAGCGCGCAAGTACGACTCGCGCGACTGGGAGCAGGCCAGCACTGCCCCAGAGATGGAGGAGTTCCGCGCCAGCGCCTTCCGCCACTTCATGCAGTGGATGTGCGGCGAAGACGATGAGGACCACGCGGCTGCCGTGGTGTTCAACCTCCTGGCCGCGGAAAGCACCCGGACGGTGATCGCCCGCGGTGACGCCGGAACCCCGGAGGCCGCCCGATGAGCGGCCGCGTCACCAAGGGCAACGGCCAGGCCACCTCGGCCTTCCGCCAGCTCACCCGGGCCGACCTGGGCACCTTCGATCGCGAGGCCACGGAGCTCGTGCTCGAAGCGATGCGGGCCGGCTGCGTTGGGCGTGTCTCGTCCCGGGGCCACGCCATCCTACGCAACAATGCCGGCGAATCCGTCTCGGTGCCGCGCAACATGACCTCACCCAACCGCACGGCGCAGAACGCCCGTGCCGACATGAAACGGCTGCTCGGCGGGCACCGGGCCGATCATGCAGTATCCGCCGCAGACCGCAGGCCACGCGGGAAACGGCAGATGACCGTCGCGGTGGCCTTCGTGGAGCACCCAGCCGCCTTCTCCCGCTGGTTCGACGCCCAGCCCGAGGGCCTGCCTGCGGACCAGCTCATCGAAGTCTCGTTCGACGGGGCCGGGGAGCCGGCCTTCCAGGCCGTGCCCGTCGACGCGCCCGCACAGCCCGATGCACCGGAACAAGACCAGCCGGAGCCCGCGACGGCCCGGCCCACCCGCCGCCGGGGACACCTGATGATCGCGCCCGAGCCCGGGCAGGAAGCAGAGGACGACATGACCGCCGAGGCCAAGGAAGATTTGCCGTTTGCGACGCCCATACCCGATGCGGCCGTCGGAGATGCCTCTGCCGAAGCGGTGCTTGAGCGCGTACGCACCGCGCTGGGTGAGGACCCGCGTGTCACCGCCCTGCAGCGCAGGATCGTCGGGCTGGAGGCAGAGCTCGCCGCCCAGACACGCCGGGCCGATGACGCCGAGGTCCGCCTGGGCCTTATCCGCGAGGCATTCCATGCCTGATCCCGACTACCGACAACCCACGAGAGGAGGCCGCACACCGTGACCACGACCATCGCACCACCGCAGCCGTCACCCGCGCCCATCGTGCTCAAGCCCTACCAGCAGCAGATCCACGACTTCCTCGTCAGCCGCCCCTTCGCCGGAGCCTGGCTTGGTGTCGGAGCCGGGAAGACGCTTTCGACCCTCAGCGTCCTGCAGACAGTCCGGCCGATGGGCCACATCCTCGTCGTCGCACCGATCGCGATCGCTCGCTCGACCTGGCTCGACGAGATCGACAAATGGGGATTCCCGATCCGAACCAAGTCGCTCATCGTCAACGAGAACGACCGGAAGCTGCCCAAGGAGAAGCGACTGGAACGCTTTCGGGAAGTCTTCTCCGACCCGCCGACGATGTACTTCGTCAACCAGGAGTTGCTGACCCAGCCCTCCCAGGGTGCGCGTCTGCTCCAGCTGACCGGCGACCCCACCGGCGATGCCATCGCCGCCGGGATCTCACCGGAGGCCGTGCGGCTGCGCGGGCTCATCGAGACGATCGGACCAATGGCCCAGGAGCAGCTGATCGGACACTTCCTGCAGCTGGCTGCCGGGCAGTCCGGAACCAAAGCCCCCACCAAGACCGCGGTCAAGGAGGCGATCAGCGAGCTCGTCACCCGCGGCGCGCTGGAGCGCGAGAGCCACGACTGTCGCAGCTGCGGCGGCGACGGCTGCGCGCAGTGCCGCTACGGCCTGGTCGACCAGATGCCGATCCAGTCCATCAACGGACAGGACACCCTCATCTGGCCGTTTCAGACGGTGATCATCGACGAGTCGCAGGGCTTCAAGTCCCACAGCAGCGCCCGGTTCAAGGCCTTGAAGGCGGTCCGGCCGGCCATCACGCGGCTCATCGAGCTGACCGGCACGCCGAGCCCGAACGGGCTGCACGACCTGTGGAGCCAGATCTACCTGCTCGACCAGGGCGAGGCCCTGGGCCGGACCATCACGGAGTTCCGCAACCGGTGGTTCATCCCGAAGATGGTGCCTGGCACCACCACCCCGGCGAAGTGGATCCCGACCCCGAACGCCGAGGCCGAGATCCATGAGGCCATCAGGCACCTGGTGATGAGCGCGCAGAACACCAACCTCAACCTGCCGGGCCTGACGATCCAGGACGCCAACGTCACCCTCCCGCCGGACCTCATGCAGGCCTACAAGGAGTTCAGGCGCGACCTCGTGCTCGACGTCGTGAAGACCTACCAGGACGAGGACGGCAAGCTCACCCAGAGCGTTGAGTCGATCGTCGCCGAGAACCAGGCGGTCCTCACCAGCAAACTGATGCAGTTCGCCTCGGGGACGCTCTACACGGCCGACCCGGAGGACCCGGCGACCAAGGGCCAGTACGAGGTTATCCACGACAAGAAGCTCGAAATGGCCGAGTACCTGGTGCGCAACAGCGGGGGAGACCCCGTGCTGGTCGCGTACCACTTCCGCTCTGACCTGGAGCAGCTGATGGCGCGCTTCAAGAAGGCGGGCATCGACGCGCAGGTCTTTGACGGCTCGCGGGAGATGGTCCGCCGGTGGAACGCCAAGCAGATCCAGGTGATGCTGCTGCACCCCGCGGCGGCCGGCCACGGCCTGAACCTGCAGGACGGCGGCTCGACGATGATCTGGTACACGCTGCCGTTCTCGCTCGAGCACTACCTGCAGACCAACGGCCGTCTCTACCGCACGGGGCAGACCAAGCCCGTGGTGATCCACCGGATTATCACCAAGGGCACTCAGGACGAGCGGATGCCCGGAGTCCTGGCAGAGAAGCAGCAGGTCCAGGACGACCTCATCTCGGCTGTGTCCGGCGAGGAGGCGATCCTCGTCGCCCTCGAGGAGGAGATCCAGGACGACCTCAACGACCTGTGGGTCTCCGAACGGGTCTGACCAACCCATTCCGACGCCGAGGAGCGCCAGCCACACGCCGGCGCTCCGCGGCGCACCACCCCGACCCCAGTGCCACCCGGCCCGAGGAGGACTGATCCATGAATGACCCGAAGCACCAGGCCTGGCCCGACGGAGCGCGCGTGCGCTTCACCGCCGAGGCCAGGGAAGCCATGCAGGCGCGGCCCGGAACGAAGCCGCTGCGCGCACCGGCCCTCGGGCCGAACACGGACTACACGATCGACAACACCGACGACGGCCTGCACGACGTCGTGCTGCGCGAGACCGGGGAACGCTACGGCGTGCTCTGGCTCCAGAGCGCAGAGCACGAACCCGTCGACCCCGACGTCGCGCTGCTCGAGGAGCTCTTCGACCGCGAGCTGCCGGCCAGCTTCGACCCCGCCCGGGGGACAAGGAGCGTCACTCGCCATCACGGAGCAGGGATGGCCACAGCCGGAGCCCGGCCCGCCACGACCGTAGTTCCGCGCGGCAACTGGATGCAGACCTACACGGGTCGCCGGTTCTACCCGCTGGACCCACGGCCCGAGGACATGGACATCGCCGACATCGCACACGCACTGTCCATGCAGTGCCGCTACAACGGCCACGTCCGCCGGTTCATGTCCGTCGCCGAGCACTGCGTACTCCTCTCGCGACTCGTCGCCCCGGAGCACGCACTCTGGGCGTTGCTGCACGACGCGACAGAGGCATACGTGGGCGACATGGTCCGCCCGCTGAAGCTTCACATGCCCGAGTACCGGGCCGTGGAAGACGGCGTCATGGTCGCCATCGCCCAGAAGTTCAGCATCGACCCCGCCATGCCCGCCGAGGTGAAGCACGCCGACTCGCGGATCCTGCTCGACGAGCGCGCGGCGCTGCTGGGCGAGCCGGCGGGGGACTGGGAGGTTCCAGGTCAGCCCTTCGGGATCGAGATCCAGGCCTGGAGCCCGGATGCTGCCGAGCTCGAGTACCTCCTGCGCTTCGCCGAGCTGACTGGAGACCCGGCCGGTCTGCCCGTCGGACTGTGCGGAGACCGGGAGGACCACCTGCCCCACACCCACCGCACCGCCTCGCTTGGCGGGCTCTGGTGCTCCGCTGACCAGGACTCCCGCCTCCCATGGGCCGCCGAACGTCGGCAGACCGACACCGGAAACGAAGGAGAACAGCCCCATGACTGAGACCAGGATGACCGAGTTCGAACGCGGAGCCTGCGCTGCCGCAGAAGCCATGCGCCACTACTTTCTCAACGAGAACGAAGCGCCGATCTATGACGTGGGTTCCGACGAACTCACGTCGTACGAGACCGGAGCCGTTGCTGATGCGCTGGCGGACGAGCGCCGCCGCCTCGAACGGGAAGGGAATGGGGGCCCCCGGGTCGTCCCCTCGGTCCACCGCGTACTGCCCACCGGTTACGCCGACTCCGGGCTCGTGGACAAGCAGCACTTCGAAGTGACCCTCGAGTGGCGCGGCCAGGACCCCGAGACGCAACTGGACCGTTGGGCAGTCATGCATATGGGCTACTGCCTCTCGGCGGAGGGCACCTGGGAGTTCGTGCTGCAGCCCTCCTCGCGGGATGAAGAGTTCACGCGCCGCTTCCGGTTCTCCTTCGAGGACGCCCTGGAACTGGCAACCTCTGCCGTCGACAGGGTGAAGGTCAACGGCGGCACGCTCGCCCAGCACGAGGAACGCATCGCTGCTGGTTCATGACCGACCGGTGACCAGCACCCTGCGGGTGCTGGTCACCGGAGGGCACAGCGTTGGGGTCGGCAGGGCCGACCCGGGTGCCGGGGCAGTGATGCCGGGGGTCGGGTCTCAGCCCGGTCCCCCCTAATTGCCACGACACCACCACGAGAAGGAGCGAGTCCCATGGCTGAGCGGCCCTCTACCGGCTCCCGCCTGCGGGCTGGTCGGACTTCGGCGCACACATAGACCAGCCGAAGGTCCGCCTCGAGTTCTCGGCCGAGACCGGCGAGGACGGGATGCCGCTCTGGGAGCGGCCCATCAACATCCGTCACGACGACCAGGAGGTCTCGCCATGAAGGCGTACAGCACGCAGACCGAACGCACCTACGATTCCTGGGAGGACCTGGTGGCCGAGGAGGCCAACGGCTACGGCGTCGTGGTGATGATGCAGGCCGAGAGCCTGAAGTCCGCCAGCCCCCAGACCTACTCTCACCTGATTGGGCCGTTCGACGACCAGAAGAAGGCCCGGAACAAGGCCGCAGCCGTTCGCCGCGCCTGGAAACGCGCCAAGGACCGCGACCCCCGTATCCAGCTGCTGCGCGTCTCGGTCGAGCCCATCTGGCCCGACCTGCGCTTCGGCACCAGGAACTGAGACCTAATTCCACAACCAGCGCCACGGGCGCGCTGTCGGGGCCGACGCTCCGCAGACCATCAACGACACGACCGACGAGGACATCCGCCATGACCATGACGACCACCGCCCGCCCCGCACCTCCACGCCTGCAGGACCCGCTCGACGCCGTGATGCGCAGCTGCCTGCGCGATGACGCAGTCTGGGCCGAGGTCACCACCACGCCGGCCGGCCTCAACCAAACCGAGCACTGGCTGAAGACCACCGCCTCAAGCATCGACCAGCAGCTCTCATTCCGCCAGGACGACGCCGAGATCTGTCGGCTGTCCCCGCTGGATCACAGCACACAGCTGATCGAGTTCCTCGAGTGGCGCAAGGGCGCGCTCTACCTCAAGAGCCTCTGCGAGAAGCGCCTCATCGACATCAAGCGCCTGCGGACCGCCGACGAGGAGCGCGCCGAGGAGATGAAGGTCCTGCTGGTCCGCCTGGCGCAAGCCGTCGTCGCCCACGAGGGCGAGCTGATCGGAGACGAGGACCTGTACGGAGCCCTCGACCGGATCTCGCTTCCCGGCGCGGACGCGCCGACCCTGCGGGAGTACCTCCAGTTCCGCGACGGCTCGAAGGACTGACCCAGACCACACGACCGCAACCTCGCCGCGGCCGGGTCCCTGTGGGACGGCGGCGCGACGGGGCTCCTCGATCCCGGGCCAAGCGGCCCGGCGGAAAGAACCGCATGACGCCCCAGACCACCACGACCACCGCAGAAGAGCTCGTCCCTGAGATCGAGCAGACCCTGCTCGATTCGCGGGCGGACCGTGCCCTGCACGAACGCCGTGGGGTGCACGAGCACTCCGAGCAGACGGAGCTGAGCGACCACGAGCGCACCGTGATGCTCGACGTCACCCTGGCGCTGCTCATCCGGCATCGGCTGCCCATCGACGCCGACCGCGCCGCGAAGGCGGTGGCCGCCGCGCAGACCGCCGATGCCCGCACGTGGGCGGCTGGCTGCGCCCGCCACATCGCCCGCGTGGCGGAGGAGAAGAACCCATGAGCCGAAAGCGCAGGCAGCACTACTCCACCGAGGGCTTCCGGCCGTCGGCGAATCCCGAACAGGCGCACTGGATGCGGGAACTCCGCAAGTCCAGTGCGACGCAGCGGCACACCCCCAAGCCCCGCAAGGGCACCCGCCGCGAGCGGGAGCGACAGGCGATCCGCGACCAGCAGCGACACCGAGGAGACCACCCATGACCGACAACAACCGAGGGCCCGCAACCGGAATCGCGCTCGACGCAGAGTCACTGCGCGCCGAGCTGCGGGAGGCCCCGGAGGCCCACGGCCTCGATCCGGAGCAGGCGGCGGAGATCGCAGCGCTCCCGGACGGACAGATCAACAGCTGGATACACGAGCTCGCCGCGCGCGACGACGCCTTCTGGGCGCTTTACGACGGGCTCCGCCGGCGCACCATCGCCCATCTCGCCGAGATGCACAGCACAGCCAAGGACGTGAAGCCGTGAACGCGCCCCTGCCCGACTGGTGGGTCGACGCGACGCCGGACGGCAAGCGCGCCAAGCACCCCGGCAAGCACGAGGTCTACGTCTACGGCCAGCAGCGCGCAGACGGCATGGCGTGCATCGGGTGCAGCTGGCAGCACAGCACGGTCATGTCGACACCAGCAGCCATCGCCCGGCACGACGCCGACCAACACCTCGAGCACGACCACGGGCTCTGGGTGCCCATCGATCGCGGCCCCCTCGCGGGCACCTGCCCGTGCGGGAAGCCCGGGCTGTACGCCGACTCAGTGCTGCGGACCAGGGTCCGCGCAGTCCTCCAGCAGGCGCAGCCGTGGAGCCCGACACCGGACCAGCTGGCGGACCTGCTCGTCGGCGCGCTCGTGCCCGACCACGGCATCCTCGTGGCCTTTACAGCCGAGCAGCAGACCGAGTCCGACTGGGAGCTGGGCTACAGCGCCTCGTACACCGACCTCGCTGCCCCCGAGGTGCTCGGCCACCGCCTGAGCGAGCGGGAGCTCGCCGAGCTGTACTTCCAGATCGAGGCCATGGGTGGACTCGGCGAGTCCGAGGCCTACCGCGACCTGGACAAGGCCGTCGAGCGCCTCGGCGAGGAACCCGCCCGGCAGCTGCGCGAGCGTGTGGCCCAGCCCGGGCTGTTCGACCTGGAGCCCGACGTCTGAGAGCCAGGGCCTTCACACCACAACGACCCCCAGCAGGGGAGAGAAGGAAACCAAGTCCCATGACCCCCACCACGATCGGCGACCTGCCCCGGACCGCCCACACCGCGCCGAAAATCACCGTCTACGGGCCGGCGGAGTGCCCCAACTGCGACAAGGCCAAGAGCCTGTTCGATCGGCAGCAGCCCGCGATGCAGTACACCAAAATCGACATCGAGCAGGGCGATGAAAACCACCGCCACATCACCGAAGACCTCGGATATGCCCAGGCACCCGTGATCGTCGTCAAGCTGGCCTCCGGCCGCACCGTCCACTGGGGCGGGCACCGCCAGGACATGCTCACCGCCCTCGTCCGGCTGTGCACCAAGGGCATCGTCCCGGAGGACCGGAAGGCGGCGTCCTGATGGCAGCGGCGCAGCAGCGCCTCGGCCTCAGCATCACCGCCCGGCAGGCCGACATCCTGCTCGATACGCTCGTCGACAAATCCGTCGAGACGGACCACTACCTG
Organism: Arthrobacter sp. TS-15; assembly: GCF_006964045.1. NCBI lineage: Bacteria > Bacillati > Actinomycetota > Actinomycetes > Micrococcales > Micrococcaceae > Arthrobacter > Arthrobacter sp. TS-15. The sequence continues at coordinate 222,236 of NZ_SDXQ01000031.1, forward strand.
CTGTCCTATCCCAAGGACGAACCCGACAAGACCGACACCTGCTGCGACGCGCACCTGGCCCGGTTCGAGCAGCGCGCACTCCAGCGCAAGGCGCTGCTCGAACGGAAAGCAGAGGTACAGCACCTCATCGCGCTCATCGAGGCGATCCGGCCGGCGTTCGAGGCCTCCGAGTCCTCCCCGGTAAGCACCACGGCCGTGGACCTGTCCGGCGTGACGCTCGTCTACCGGGACACGGCAGGCAAGACGCACGAGCAGCCGCTGGCCGACATCGGATCCGCCGGGACCCTCGACCCCGACACCGGAGACGACCTCGAGCTCATCGCCGCGCTGGTCGCAGCAGACCCCACCCGAACCAAAACCTAGGGAGCAACCCCATGAGCCTGCACATCGACAGCCTTGCCGACCTCGTCCGCGGAGCTGTGTCCGGCGGCGACACCACCCGGGAAGACTTCGAGCGTGCGCTCGACCAGGTCTTCCCCCGGGATCAGCTCGACCCGTTTGAGGGCACCGGCAGCGAGGAGTACCTCGTCGGATGGACGATCGACCAGGATGCTGCATCGCCCGCTGAGGCCGCCAGCAAGGTCTGGCGGGAGGTCTTCCAGCGCGGACCATGGCAGCCCAGTGCTGACGAGGGCTGCGTCTTCACGGTCTCTCGTGAGGGCCAGCGTGTCGAGATTGACCTCAGCGACGAACACTTCGCGCACCTTTTCAGTGATTAAAAGGAACAGCGGGAGCAGCGCGCGGCGCAGCCGCCCCGGAGTACAGGACGGAAGCCTCGCGCACAGAGCCCCGGAGGAATGGGATCCTCCGGGGCTCTGTGCCCGCACACCCCGAGAACGAAGTACCGACACACGCACGACAACTTCTAGGAGGAGCCACGGTGCACGCACAGCAGAACACCCGCCTCCCGGCCGCACCGTCATGAGCGGCGAGGACCCCGACGAGAAGTGGCGCAGGGATGCCCTGTGCGCAGAAACAGACCCCGACGCGTTCTTCCCGGAGAAGGGCGGCAACACCACCGACGCCAAGAAGGTCTGTGCCCAGTGCGGGGTGCGCGCACAGTGCCTGGATTATGCGTTGAGCGCCGACGAGCGCTTCGGCATCTGGGGCGGACTCAGCACCGCCGAACGCGACCGCCTTATCAAGACTTCACCGGTGGCACACCGTAGCGCCGCCCAGGCGCAAAAGCAGGAACGCGACACCCTCATCGTCGCGATGGCCGGCAGAGGGATCGACCCCCGGACCATCGCCGACATGGCCGAGGTCACCGACCGCACCGTCTACCGGGTGCTCGCCCGGCACAAGGAGCGGGAGGACGCCGTCTCCGCCTGAGCGCAGCACCGTCAATTGGAAGGACCGCCATGCCACTGTTCCCGCGCCGCTTCAGGCAGCAGAACCTGCTGCCCGGGGACGCCTATCCCCCTGAACGGACTACAGGCGCGCCCATGCCGGCCAGGAAACGCGCCGCCATTGACCGCAAGCTCCACCGGATGGTGAAACAGCATCGGCTCCCGGCCGAGCCGGGAGAGTACTTCGACGCAACGGGCGACCGCTGGACGCTCGACGCCCAAGGCGGCTGGACCGACGCCGGCGGCGTACACCGAGACGCCCGGTACGCGCCGATCATCGCCTTGTTCGTCCACAACTCCGGCCCGTTCACGCGCATCGAGAGCTGATGGCCACCCCCGCCGCAAAAGGAGCAACCATGCACCCCCGCATCGAAGACAGCCACCTCGACCCCGGACTCCTGCCGACCGTCAATCCACAGCAGCGCACCGACACCCAGCTCGTCGAGCCGGTGCTCCGGGCCATCCACGCCGCCGTCGCGGACTGCAGCGTGACCGCCGCCCAGGTCTTCGCCGGCCGGATCCACACGCGCAAGAACGAGGAGTGCACGACAGCGTTCGGCCGGCCGCCCAGCGTCGGTCACGCATCTGACGGTGACGACTTCTACTTGCAGATCAGCGTCCGGGTGCCCTCGTACGCAGCCGCACCGGTGCTCGAAGCGATCCACGCCGTCGAGGCCATGTCGGACGCGCAGGCGCTGCGCGAGGCGCGTGCCCGGCTCGCCGAGGCCAGGGCGCGCACCGCCGCGGCACAGAGCGAAGAAGCCCGGGTCGAGGCCGAGATCGCCCGCCTCGAACCAAACAAGGAGTAGACCATGAGTGCCATCCAACCCCTGGCCGCCCGCATGCGTCCCACCTCCCTCGACCAGATCGTGGGCCAGGAGCACCTGGTCTTTCCCGGCTCGCCGCTCGAGCTGCTCGCCCAGGGCGAGGGTGCGACCTCGGTCCTGCTCTGGGGTCCGCCCGGCGTCGGCAAGACCACCATCGCCTCGGTGATCGCCCGCCAAACCAGCCGCCGCTTCGTCGAGCTCTCTGCGACCAGCGCCGGCGTAGCCGATGTCCGCAAAACGCTCGCCGGAGCCCAGAAGGCCCTCGACGACGACCTCCAGACGTTCGTTTTCATTGACGAGATCCACCGCTTCTCCAAGGCGCAGCAGGACGTCCTCCTGCCCGCCGTGGAGGCCGGGGTCATCTCGCTCATCGGCGCGACCACCGAGAACCCGAGCTTCTCGGTCAACTCGGCACTGGTCTCGCGCTCAATCCTGCTGGTCCTACGCCCTGTGGAGGACGGCGAGGTCGTGAACCTGCTCTCGCGTGCCCTAGAGGAGGACCCGGTCCTCTCAGCCACCGGGATCGGGTTCGCCGACCCCGCGCTGCAGATCATTGCAGGGCTGTCCAGCGGCGACGTCCGCCAGGCGCTGAACCGGCTGGAGACCGCTGTCGCAACTGCGCAGGCCGCAGGCAAGAGCGTCGTCGACCGCGAGGTGCTGGAGCAGGTCACCGGCGCTGCGCTGCAGCGTTACGACCGCGATGGCGACCAGCACTACGACGTCGTCAGCGCATTCATCAAGAGCATGAGAGGCAGCGACCCGGATGCGGCCCTGCACTGGCTGGCCCGGATGATCGAGGCGGGGGAGGACCCGAGGTTCATCGCACGGCGCTTGGTGGTGCACGCCTCCGAGGACGTCGGCATGGCCGACCCCTCGGTGCTGGGCATCGCAGTGGCCGCCGCCCAGGCAGTCCAGCTGATCGGTATGCCCGAGGCGCGGCTCAACCTCGCTCAGGCAACGGTCGCAATCGCCACGGCCCCCAAGTCGCCGGCCGTCATCCGCGGCATCGACCAAGCGCTGGAAGACGTCCGGCGCGGCCGGACCGGGAGCGTGCCAGTGCACCTGCGCGACGCGCACTACCCGGGCGCGAAGGGCCTCGGGCACGGAGAAGGCTACTTCTACCCTCACGACTTCGAACACGGAGTTGTCTTGCAGCAATATCTACCCGATGCCGTCCGCGGCACACAGTATTACCGTCCTACCGGCAATGGCTTCGAACAAACCATCGCCAGACGGTTGGCTGCGATCGATCAGATGACCGTGGAGGACAGGAACCCCCTCGACTAGATCGCGGACCAGAGGTAGAACCGTGACCGCATCATCCTGGATCGTCGCTGCATGGAAAATCACCAGCAAAGTCGTCGGCTTCCACAAGACCTACGAGAGGGGATGAGCATGATCAACGACAACACTGAACGCGCGAGGCAGACCCCGGAGTCCGACAAGCCCAGGACTGTGGACGACCGACTCTCAGCAGATCTTGGTATCGACGTCGCCGCCGTCGAAGCGCAGGCACGGTTGCATCTCGACCTGCTGCGCATGCAGCGCCGCGAGCCCGGCGAACTAGGCTACGTGCTCATCGACCGGGAGTTCCATCCCCGCACAGCTGTCGTCTTCGCATCTCCCACAGAAGCCCGCAGCGCGCTGGAAGGCCACCCTTTGATCGATGCCCTCTGTGAGGAGGACAGCGTCGATGCATGGGTCCCGGATCCGGCCGTTCTCTCCGACCTCGCCTCCCGCGAAGTCATTTTGCCCTGATCGCACGGAATCGCGAAGGAATGGAAACATGACCAACACCGGTATCTTCACCCAATCAGCAGCTTCAGTCCTGCAGGACGTCGAAGAGTTCTACTTCGGTGGCGCGCTTCCCTGGTACCACGGGAGCAAGCTGACAGAGGACGGCTTGCACGTGAGCATCACACTTGACGATCCAGAGTCTGATGACGAGTCCAAGACCAAGGACTACGAGCTGTCGGCCGCCCAAATCAAGGAAGCCTTTCGAAAGGCCAAGCAGAAGGGGTACCACCTCTGCTGCTCTGCCGCCATCGAGTCCGAACAGCTCGGATTCGGCTGCGTCCAAGACCTTGACATCATCCTTCAGACCGCTTGCTACGGCGAGCTGGTCTTCGGCTGACGCCGCACCGGCTCGACTTCACCAGTGGAACTACTTCCACTAGGATGCAATCTCAGAGCTGCCCAGTGGACACGGACCCCAGCACAGCCGTCCTTGCTCCTTCGTGAAACCACCCTGCTCACCCTCACTTCGCCGACCTCGACCGATAGGCTCCGATCACATGAACGACCAGGAAGTGCGCCGCGGCGCAGGTATCTACAGCAAGCCGGTGCTGGGCTTCTACGACCTGCTCGTCGTGAAGTTCTCCAATTCGCTGGCCTGGCGATGCCCCAGCCAGCTCATGCTAGACCAGTACAACCGTTGCATCGGCACCCGCCATCTCGATGTCGGTCCCGGCACTGGTTGGTACCTCGCCAATGCCGACCTCCCCGAATCTGCTGAGATCACACTCATGGACCTCAACGAAAACAGCGTGGAGCACGCAGCGTCCAGACTCGCCCACACCCACGTAAGCACCAGAGGTGTGACCGCGAACGTCCTCGAACCGATCCCCGAGGCTCTCGGCCAATTCGATTCCATCGCGGCGAACTACGTCTTCCACTGCGTTCCCGGCTCCTGGGCGGACAAGGGCGTAGCTTTCAAACACCTAGGGGAGCGGCTCGCTGCTGACGGTGTGCTGTTCGGCAGTACCATCCTGGGCAGTGGCGTGAGCCACAACCTCATCGGCCGCGGCTTCATGGCCCTGTACAACCGCCTGGGCATCTTTCACAACCGCGAAGACGACGCCGCAGGACTTGAGGCTGCACTGCGGCGAAGCTTCGACCAAGTGAAGGTCGACGTCATCGGTACCGTGGCGGTGTTCAGTGCACGAAACCCGTTGCGAAACGGCGGGGCAGGTGGACTCGACTAAAAGTCGAGCCTGATGACTGCATCCCGCCCTTCAGCCCCAGACCTGACTCCGGTGGCGGTGATGCGCACATTCTGCACGGAACCGTCGACCCGGCGAAGCGCCAGACCCATCGATTGAGAACGAGCGGTATCCCTCGCCGCAGCCGCGATGAACCTGTGCAACTCACCTGAAGCGTCAATGGCAAATTCACCAAGGCCGCCGACATACCCGAAGTCTTCCCGACGCCACGATGGCGACGTCATAAGAACATCCAGCGTTGCAGAGTCGACGACGGCCATCGGTTCCTTGGCCAGGGCCATGACTCCGCGAAGCACGTCGTCCACCCGCCCCGCATTGGCGTCTTGCTCGAAGGCCATATCGTGAAAAGTCTCCGGGGCCTCGTAACTGAAGCCCTGCAGATAGATCTTGTCGTGATCGGGCTCGATCGGCGGAATCACGCCGACCAGGCGCATGTGCCGACGGTCCTGTGAAGCCGTGCCGTAACCTGTGACGATGTTGTAGGTCAGGCACCGGACCTTGCCCGTTACGCCCATCAGCCCGTCCTGGATGCCGTCGCGGATGAGGCTGTTCACGCGCATCCGGTCGGACTGGTCGATGAGCTCGCTCGCCCATTCCCCGGCTTCCCAATAGCCACTGCGCTGCTGGGCGACGCTTGTGTCGACGTTATAGATACGAAACAGGTTCCGGTCCCAGTACGTGCGCCGGCGCAGTGTTGGTTGACCGTCGGCGTCACGCTCGATCTCCCATTCCCAGCCACCGACCAGCGGTGGTTCCGGAAGCGGATCAGCCGCTTTGGCCACGCCGGCGAGGACACCGATCACCGTGGAGGTACGTGGAGAGAAGACGGGCCGTACCTCAACTGCCCACTGCTCGTCCGCATGGGGGACTGTCTCGGAAATTACATTGCCACTGCGCATCACCTGGGCGATGCGGTTCTCATCAAGTAGAAGACGCCTGGGAATTGCACGCGTGGGCTTCCGAGCGGAGACCGGACCACAGGGCTTATCGTCCACCAGAACCAGCTGCTTGCCGTCGCTTCCGCAGAAAAGGCCCCAGGAACCTACATCCAGCTGGACCTGCATGATCAAATACCGCCTGAGACCTGCACAGTGGCCCCCGACATGTAGGTATTCTCCGCGGTGTGAATGATCGCCGAAGCGACTTCATCTGCCGTCCCGAACCGACCCAGCGGGATTCCTTCCAGCATTGCCATCCGTGCCTCCTCAGCAACATCAGCCATCATGTCCGTATCAGTTGCGCCGGGAGCAACAACGTTCACCCGGATGTTCCGGGCTGCGTACTCCCTGGCCATCGATCGTGCAAACGCTTCCAATGCCCCCTTGGATGCAGTGTAATTGCACTGGCCGACAACGCCGTACTTCACGGACATGGATGAAACCAGCACGATCGATCCGCCACGCTGCCGCAGCATCGGCCCCAGGGCCGCCTTGCAGGCCAGCATCGGCCCGATCGCATTGACCTGCATGACCTCGCTCAGGTCTTCCTCGCTCATCCGCATGAGCAGCTTGTCGCGGGTGATCCCTGCTGCGACGACGAGCACATCCAGACCACCTAGGTCGGCGGCAGCCGCCTTGACGCCAGCTGCGATCGAATTACCGTCACGCACATCCATCTCGAGGGGGAGCACCCCCTCGGGCACGGTCCCCCCGGTACGATGCGTACCCGCCGTCCGGTAGCCGGCGGAGAGCAGGGCTCGAGCCGTGGCCGCCCCGATCCCACGGGTTGCACCGATCACCAGGGCAGTTCTCCCCATGTCGCTCATTTTTTTCTTACCCTCCCAGGTTGTAAAGTTGTGACACGGAACTTTACTGGACTTGTACCCCTTCGTTGACAAACGACAGGCGGTGTCCGCTCTTCTCGCTATTTTGAGGAACGCTGATGCCTGCCTTCATTCCATCCGCTGCGACCGCCAATACGCCTCGGAACGGCCAGCCCCGTCACCCCCTGTTCGCCCGACTGATGCGCAAAGGCGCTGCCAAGGTCGGTCCCACCAGCTGCACCCCGAAGCCCGCTCAGCTCGACCTCTTCGACTGGCCGAACGAGTTGAGCCTCGAAGCACTCGGGAAAGCCATCGCCTCAGCTTGCGGCCTCGAGATCGTGATACGGCCCATCCCGGATGAGATGCGCCATCATGAGGTCAGCGGCCTCACCACTGTGATCGGACGAGTGGCCCACGTCTTCTACGACCCTGAGCTCCCGCCCCTCAACATTGAGCAGACAATCCTCCACGAGTTCGCCCATATCCTGCACGGCGACGTCCGGGCCGACACCGACTGCACCCATCTGCGCAGCATGTTCGACGATCCGGTGGAGAAACGCGCCGAGACCACCGGCATGCGGCTGATGGATGCTCTGCACCGGAAGCGGCGGGCATCGGAAGAACGCAGCGAGGTCCTCGCCTTCCTGTCCGGATCAAACGAGGACGGTGAGATCTGATGACTGAGATCATCATTGTCGGTATCACCATGGGCCTGATCATCATCGTCTCTGCCCTGTATCAAGGACGCCGACGCCGGGTTAACCTTCTCAGGGTCACCTGTGCCGCCCTCTTCGTGGCCACGGTCTGCCGTGGCGTGGAGCCGCCCTTAGACGGACCTGCCGTCGACCTCCTCAAGCGCCTTGCCATCCTGACCGCCCAGGTATCCGTGGCGCTGCTCATCCTCACGTTCCGCGCTACTCCGCTTTCACGACGTGCAACCCGGTTCATCTACCTCTTCGCCGGGATCATCGCCCTGGGCGAGGCCGTGCTGGTGTGGTTCATCCCCGTCCATGCCGACGGCACCATCTACGACCGGGTCGACATCGACGCCGCCCTTGCCCGCGGCCAGGCCTGGGCGCTGATCTCCTACAACTTCCTGTACCTCTCTGCATTCGCCGCGGCAACTGCCGTAGTTGCCGTCGGCTGTTGGCGGACCATGACGCAGAAGAACCAGCCCTTCTCCGCCCGCCTTCCGGTTGCATTCGTCTTTACGGGGGCCATCGGATCTGCCCTGTTCATCGGCTCATCACTCCTGGACCTCTTTGGCAGTCCGGTCGTCGGCGGAACTGAACTGAGGACACAACTCCTCGTCACCGTTGTCAGCTTCTTCTTCCTGGGACTCGCAACAGGGGTCATCCGCCGCATCAGCATAGAAACGCAGGTGAGGCTCGCGCTCCGCCTCGCGCACGAGGTCGTCGTACCTCTGTGGCGAACGACCACCACTCTTCATCCCGACGTAAAGCTTCCGCCCGAAGACAGGCAGGGGTTCGATCAGCTGATGACGCTCTCGAGGCTCACCATCGAAACCCACGACGCGCTCAGACTCATCCGCGAGGACCACGACCCCGCACTGGAACCCCTGCACAGGCAGCACCCCGAGGATCCGCACCTGTCGGCGGGGCTGGTGCGCCATCTCAGCGGCGAGAACGCCGTTCCCAGCCTCGGGTGGTTCACACTCGCCCTGAGCCGGCTCCGCACGCTCAAGCTGAAAGACGACGAAACCCTGGCCGCCTCTGTGCAGAGCCTCTACGAGATCCGAGTGGCGATGAGTGCCATGAATGGGACGGACGGGCGATGACCGGGAACGGAACGAAAATCCGCATCCCCGCGGCCGGCGATCCTGCGACCCGGGCCGCCCGGATCCTCGGTGACGTGTTCGCGCCCGCTGTGTCCGTATTCCTCATCTGCGTCCTCTGCGGCGTCACAGGCCACCCGCATACATGGGTTGGTCTCGGATGGGGCATCCTGATCGGCTCTTTCTGCGCAGTGATCCCGACAGCAACCATCCATGTCGCGGTGCGGCGCGAGCAGCTCACCGACCGACACGTCACCCGGCGCGATCAACGCTGGTGGGTCTTCCTGGTCTGCGTGGCGTCTGTGCTTGGAGGCATGGCAACGGCGGTGCTGCTGGACGCACCGCCCACGCTGCTGTGGATCCTGCCGACGATGGTTGCCGGGCTCGTCCTTGCCGGGGGAGTGACCCTCCTGGGACCGAAAGTCTCCATGCACGCGTTCTGCTTCACCTCCCTCGTCGTCCTCGCGGCGATGCTGCTCTCGCCCTGGTGGCTGCTCGCCCTCCCAACCCTGCTGCCCGTGGTCGCCTTCGCCCGGCTGAAGCTAAAGCACCACACACGCCTCGAGCTCACACTCGGATCCGGCCTGGCGGCCGCCGTGATGCTCGGAGCCAGTGCGTACATGCCCACGGCCGGCTAGGACTGCCCGCTGCTCCGGCGCAACCGGAAATGTGCCGATGCCACCGCATTGGAAGATCTTCCACTAGTATGAAGGTGTCGTCGCGTGCACCGTTCGCCTCGATGACTTCATGTCTGAAATCACGAGGAGGATCCAGCTCCGTGACCATCGCCCAGCGACTAGAACGCTTGTTCGCGGAGACGGCGGGACCACACGGTCGCCCCGTCACCCTGCAGGAAATCGTCCAGAGAATGGAGCAGCGCGGCATCTCCTCGATGTCGCTCAGCTACCTGCAGCAACTGCGCAAGGGGGAGGCCCACAATCCCCGCCTGCAGCACCTCCGAGCCCTGGCCGACGCCTTCGACGTCCCCCTGTCCTACTTCCTGGAGGAGAACGAGCCAGACAGCGCCACCGAGCAGGAGCTGACCCCGCAGGAGCGCACCATCGCCCTGCGTGTGCACGGGCTCAGCGACGGCGCACTGGCCAGCATCCGGGCCATTGTGGAACTGGCGCGCAAGAGCGAGCAGCTCGATGACCCTCCCAAGAGCCCTGATTCCGCTCAAGACTGATCCCGCCGCGGGGTCCCACCACCCTGCGGACGTCTTCCTCGTGCCGGCGTTTGGTATTTGAGTGGAATCTTTTCCACTCCTGTGGCAGGATGGGAATCACGGCCCGGCGATTCCGTACATCGTGATGTCCCGCCGGACTAAGGTGATCACGCCCGTGAAGGAGCATCAGATGGTCGATATGCAGCCCCCCTCCGACGAGTTCCGCGGATTCGACGAGGCCCGGTCGATCATGTGGTGCTACGAAGCCCGCTCACGCACCTATGCCCGTCTGAGCCAGACGGACTTTCTCGCCAACGACGCCGTGGCCGCCGTGCACGTCGAGAACACCTCCCGCGCCGACCGCGTCTTTCTCGCCGCCTTCGACCGCTCCGGCGGGCTGCTGTTCGGCGACACGCTTTACATCGACGACCCGACACAGCGGCTCGACGTCACACCCGAGTTCGACCACGACTTCACCGGTATGACCGTCGCCGCTGGCTCCGAACTTGAGGAAGCCGTCGAACGCGAGAACGGCTGGGTGGTCAACCTGGATGCCCTGCGCGACTACGACCCGCTGGAGGGCCGCCGGACCACGCAGCGCGCGGTGCTCCTGGCGCACCTCGGAGACATGATGGCCAGCGGCCAGGCCCGGGGTTTCCTGTTTGACAAGCACGACGCTGCCGAGGATCCCGGTGAGGCCGACACCGACGCCGCCTGAGAGCGACGCAACACTTCTTCTGGCGTTCGTTCGACCCCGCCCGGCTTCGGCCGAGGCGGGGTCTTTTGCGTCCCGGGGGAACCGGTGGAAAGACCGTGGACCGGCTCACGCCGGTCCCGGGGGTCGTTCCGTGGTGGTCGCAGCCGCGCGGTGCGCGGCGCGGCCACCGTTACCGAATCGTCTGTTCTTGAGAGCCTCGACCCACAGGAGTAGCCCATGACCGTCCCTCTCCGCGCAGCCCAGCTGCCAGTCAAGTACGAGCGGCTGCGTGAAACCCATCGAGCCGGTCAGACCATTTACGAAGTCCCTGGATCAGGACTGTATCGGGTTCTCGAGCTCAACCACGGCGAATACACCGTCGAAACGCTCACACAACTTGGGTGGACGACCCTTATCAAGCTCGATGAGCAGGATAAAGCCTCCACAGTCCTTGAGGTCATGCAGATCTGGCTCGACATCCAGACGCCTGCCCGCAACGTCCGGCAGGAAGAAGAGAGCGAAGGCGATGACTGATGCAAGCGCCGCCATCAAGGATGCCGCCGAAGAAGCCGCCAATAGCGTCATCAGCGCCCACGGTATCACCGTAGACGACGACGAAAGCTGCTTCGAGGCACTCTGCTGGGCATTGGGTGCGGACGTGCCCTACGAAAAAGGCCTTCTCCAGTTTGCCCAGGCAATTGTCGACGGCTTTGATCTGAACGGACTCGTCGAGGCGAAGATCGAGCTGCTCGGCGAGTACAAGCTCGACTATCCCCAGGACTACGAGCCAGACGACGTCACCCGCATGCAGGAAGAGCTGCTGCGGCTGCGGTCGCTGCAGCAGATGCTTGCAGGACCCGCCGTCTGACCGTTTCCGGACACAGCAAGAGGCCCGAACAGCGCTGAAGGTCAGCGTTGTCCGGGCCCCAGGCCTGCTCTCACGCCGTGGGCGGAATGAGCAGAGAAGCGCCGGCATAGATGAGATTCGGATCCTGGATCCGGTTCTCCTCGACCAGGGTCCCGATCGGCACTCCGGTCTCCGCCGAGATCTCCGTGAGGGTGTCACCCCACTGGATCACGTAAACCCGCGGCTGAGGCTTCGGCTCGGGGAGCTGTGCCGGCTTGTCCTCGTCACCCTTGCCCGACGCCGAGGTGCCCGAACCCTGACCGTCCGTGGACCCCCCGTCGCCGGCCTTGTCCTCGAAGGCGTCCGGGACCCCGTTGCGGTCCCGGTCCGGCAGGGTCACCGTCACGGTGCCCTCCTCGTGCTGGGAAGCTGCCGCCGCATTGCTCGCCGGGCTCCGGTCAGCAGTGAGGAGCTGCGTCGCGCCCCAGCCTGCGAACAACAGCGCCCCGCCGGCCATCAGCCCAGCCGCCAGTACCGGTCCACCGCCATACCCGAGAGGCCCCAGCCGGTCCCTCCGCTGCACCGCCACCCGGGCCGGGGGAGCCGCATCAGCGACCTTCTCCTCGGGCCTGTGCATCGTATCCGTCATCCCTGTCCCTCTCTATCCTGCTCGCCATTTCCGACCATTCGAGTCCTCATGCACATTCTACTCGTAGTCCAGTGCATCTTGATAGAATAGGAGAAGGAATAGACGAGTCATAGATCAGTCCGACAGGCCGCCACGAACCATCGAATCACTCAACAGAAGGAACCCGCCACCATGGCCAACTACGCCATCTCCGCCAACCAGCTCACCGAAGGCACCAGCGTCTTCATCCGCGGCAAGCTCGCCTTCGCCCGGCTGACGAGCCTCATCGAGGGTGCCGCCCTCGCCGCCAGCGACCAGCGCAAGGTCCAGAACGGCATGAGCCCCGTGGGCAAGCCGCACACCACGGCGACGATCACCGAGGCCGAGGTGCAGTTCGCCGACCCGGCGAACCCCACGGTCGAGGAGCAGTTCGTCTCCGAGCGCCGCTACACCTCGAAGAAGAACCCAGCCTCGGGCGCGAACTACTCGATCGACTCCAAGGGCACGAACCTGCCGATCATCGCGATCCCGTCCGAGAAGGGCGATGGCACCTACGACCAGGACACCTCCGGCCAGGAGCTGGCACAGGGACTGGACGTGACGCTCGTGCTGCGCGTCTACAAGCCGAAGAACTTCGCCAACCGCGGCCTGTCCCTCGACCAGGTGATCGTGCACGAGACCCCGCGCTACTACAACGCCGGCGGCGTCGCCAGTGGCGAGCTCGCGGCCCGCGGCATCGTCTTCAACACCCCGCCCCGCGCGGTCCAGGCCCAGCCGGGCACGGATTCCGCCGTCGGCAACGGCGAGGAGCCGGTCGCCACCGAGGTCGAGGACGGCTTGTCCTTCCCGGCCCCGCAGCCCGCCGTCGCGGCTCCAGTCGCGGCACCGACTCCGGCCCAGGTGCACACGCAGGTCGCCACCGCACCGGTCGCGGTGCTTCCGGAAGCTCCCGCGGCCCCGGTCCCCGCGGTGCAGCCGCAGCAGGAGACGCCCGAGCAGAAGCTCGCCCGCCTCGAGCGTGAGAACGCCGAGTTGAAGAATGCGGGCTCGGCCGTGGGTGCTCCCGCTGGCCAGGGCCCGTGGGGCGGTTCCGGCGATGCCCAGCAGGCCGGGATCACCTACCAGGGCTGATCTAAAGCCGATCCGACCGACCGAACCCCAGACGAGACCCCCGTGCAGGCATCCACGCCGTACGGGGGTCTCGTCTTTCAGAGCCGCGGTGCAACGCGGCTCTGTTTTCATCCGCTCCCGACAAGAAGGCATTGATGTGACCGCCGTCGATCCCCGCGCGATCTTCCCCAGCTTCTACGACAACCCCGCGATCCGCGCCCTGGCGACCGCCTGCCGCTGGACCATCTCAGGAAGGCTCGGCGAGCTCGACGACGAAGACACCGGCCGCAAGGCACCTATTGACGTCCGGCACCTGCTCGACGGCTGCAATGCGGGCTGCCGCCATGCAGGCCCCCTGCGCGGAGCGTTCGCCCTGGACGCGACCTGCCTGCTCACCCTCGACCAACTCGCCGACACACTGCCGAACGCGGCGAACGCGGCGTTCTACCTGCAGGCACCCTCGGACGGCCTGGTGGTAATCGACGTGGAACCCGGCTGCCCGGCAGACGTGGCCGCCGAGATTCTGCGCCTGCCCGGAATCCTGTACTCGGAGCTGTCGATGTCGGGCCGGGGCTTCCACCTGGTCGCCCCGCTACCCGCCAACCTCCACGACTTCCCGATTGCCGCTGACAAGCGCGTCCTGCGCGAGGAACACGGCTGGTACGAGATCCTCCTGGACCACTGGTGCACCTTCACCCGCAATCCGGTGCCGCAGCGCATCGTCGAACACGCTGCAGCACGGCCGTCCTCGGGCCGGTTCTCCTCGGTAGAGGATCTGTACGCGGAGCTGGCAGCGAAAGCCAAGCCGAGCATCAGCATCCCCTCGACCGCTGTCGGCACCGACGGCGAAATGCCCGACATCCCGTACGCCGAGGCCATCGTCGAGCAGACACTGGCCGGCTCCCGCGACCGGCTGAAGACACCCGAGGACTTCGACAACGACCGCTCCCGCTGGGAGTTCTCGGTGCTCGGCGTGCTCTACACCGGCATGCAGCTGCCGTTGCGCACCTACCGGTCCTTCGGCGCGCAGTTCTCTTCCGGTGACGAGGCCTGGCTGCTGTACAAGACCTCACTTGCGGTCATCGAGCCGCGGCCCAAGCACGCCCAGATGCGTAACGGCAGGCCCTTCCTGCTGGACCGTGCTGCGGCTCTCGTAGCGGCACGGGAGGCCACCGCCGAAGCGGGGTGACCTCCCGGGTTGCCCATCGGTTTGGCGGTGGAACAAAGACTGGATCGGGCGGAGCCCGATCGGGGATGGAGAGGCGGTGGGCTTCTGAGCCCGACCGCCCCGTCACCGGGCCTTGTGGCCCTGCTTCCGACATGTCCCGTACGGCTCTCAGCCCTGCCGTGGGTCCGTCTCCCCGTCTCACCTGCTCACAGCTCACCCACGACCAGAAAGACATTCCCATGAAGTTCAACGACACCCTGACGACCCTGATCCAGCAGTCCCTCGAGGTCGGGGCCACGCCCGCACTCATGGGCGAGCCCGGCATCGGCAAGTCCTCCTTCGTCGAGGCCCTCGCCTACTCGATGGGTACCAAGGCCTTCGTTCTGCCCTGCAACCAGCTCGCCGACAAGGCCGACCTCACCGGCGCGCGCCTGGTGCCCTACGAAAAGAGCGACGGGACACAGTCCTACAAGCAGGTTTTCTACCCGCACCAGGTCATCCAGGAGTGCATCGACTACGCGCTGGAGAATCCGCGCGAGTGGCCGATCCTCTTCCTCGATGAGATCAACCGCACGACCTCCGACGTGACCTCCGGCGCGCTCACCCTGGTGACCCTGCGACGCATGGGCCACATCGAACTGCCGGAGAACGTCCGCCTCGTCGTGGCGGGCAACGACAAGGGCAACGTCACGACCCTCGATGAGGCCTCGCTCTCGCGCTTCGCGATCTTCCACGTCGAGCCCGACGCAGCGACCCTGATGTCCGTCCTCGGCGACGCGCTGAACCCCTGGGTGAAGAAGGTCCTCACCCAGCACCCCGGACTCATCTTCCAGAAGTCGACGCCGAACGCCATCGTGGCCGACGGCCGCGACGACGACGATGACGACGGCAACGTCACCATGGCCGAGCTCTTCGACGGCGGCGAGGAGATGAACCAGCTCACCACGCCGCGCACCATCGACCACCTCTCACGGTGGCTGAACAAGGTCGACCGCCAGGAACTGGCGAGCCACCTCGCGACCCCGGTCCACATTGGCAGCCGCGAAACCTCACTGCTCAACGAGGCCATCGAGGCATTCACCGGCGACACCATGTTCACCACCCAGCTCGTGGCGGTCATCGCCGAAGACCTTGCCTCGAACTCGGGCGGCCCGGCACACAACCGCGTCAACGTGCCCAAGCCGAATTGCTACGCAACCCTCAAGTCCGCGGGCACGGTCACCGACCTCGCCGCGCAGATCTCGGGCCTGACCCAAAACGAGGTCTCCGGCTCGCTGCTCTACGCGATGAAGGAGAAGGAGGACAACTCCCGCCTCATCGAGCAGCTGGCCCAGGCGGCCGTCCAGATCGAACCGGAGCACACCCGTACCCTGTTCGAGCTGGTGACCACCGGGCAGTTCGACCGGCAGAACCTGGAGGCGTTCCTCGAGGTCGACTCGCCGATCGTGGCCGCGGTCAAGCCGTCCCTGTCGGCCTTCCTCTGAGCCGACCCGGCACCGGGCGGCGGGGGATGCCACCGGCTCCGTTCCGGAGCGTTCCCCGCCACCCCACGACACCCGTCGCCTCAGACTGCAATAGGAGACCACGATGACGATCACCGTCACGAACCAGAAGCCGGCGGTGCTCGACGCCCTGCACACGATCTCGTGCACGGGCGACTACGACCCCATGCCGGCCATCCAGAAGGTCCTGGTCGACCCGCTGCTGGAGCCGCTGAACCCCAGCGCTCCGGCCAGCATCGTCGACGGCTCGGGCCACGACATCACCGGCGACGTCCTGGACATCGTCATGCGCTGCCTCGGCGAAACGATGGACCCGGCCGCTGAAAAGAACGCCAAGGAGCTGCTCGGACAGACCCTGGTCAGCTATGACCAGGGCACGCCCCTGCCGGTGGGTGAGCTGTTCGCCGTCCAGGCCGGGCAGCAAAACAAGTGGCCCGCGCCGTCAGCCCGGGTCCTGTACTCAGCCCAGAACGATGTCATCCCCGCGGCCAAGGGCCTGCTCGCCGGCTCGGCCGACGAAAGCGCCTTCTTCGCCTCCGTCGCCTACACCTACCACCCGAACACCCTCGGCTTCTGGTTCCAGTCCTCTGCCGCCTTCGACGGCTTCAAGATCTGGCTGAACCAGCAGTTGCAGGCGATGGCCGGCGCGAACGCCATGCCCGCAGACACCCTCCGGCTGCTGAACGACTTCGCGAACCTCTCGCTCAAGGGGCTGACCGAGTCGCTGCTTCTGCGCAAGGACGACTCCGACGGCAACGACGAGTTCTCCTTCGCCCGGCTGGTCATTCGCATGCTGATGACCTACGTCGACCAGCGGCGCAAGGCCGCCTCAACAGGCGCGGCTGCCCTCGACACCGGCATCATGCCGTTTACCGTCGGGGAGCTGTTCTGCCCGCGGTCGCTGGTCCTGGTCAACGTCGAGGCCCACGCCCGCGCCACCGCCGCGAAGGTAACGGGGGAGTGGAACCTCATCAACCAGTCCCTCGCCTCGCCCGTGAAAGTCGTCTCCAACGCCGCGCTGTCCAAGCTGACCTCGCTCCCGCGGGCAGCTGCCAGGGCCGCTGCCATGGGCGCACGGCAGCAGCCGGGCCAGCCCGGCTCGCGTTCGGCCCAGGTAAAGTTCCGCAAGGCCCCGCCCACGAAGCTGGACCTGTTCAAGGACATCACCCGGGTGCTCAAGCGCATGGGCAAGGTCAACAAGTCGCAAAACATCTACCGGACCACGAAGACGACCTTCCTCAAGGCCAACCGACGCAACCCGGACGACTTCAACAAGCCCGGCCGGATCACCTCGGTGCAGTACATGCCAGACCTGCACATCTACATCGACACCTCCGGATCGATCTCCGAGGAGAACTACCAGGAGGCGGTGCTGATGCTGATCAAGATCGCCAAGAAGCTCAACGTCAACCTGTATTTCAACTCGTTCAGCCACATGCTCTCCCAGGAAACGTTGCTGAAAGTAGAGAACAAGTCGACGCGGCAGATCTGGAATGAGTTCCGGAAAGTGCCCAAGGTCACCGGAGGCACGGAGTTCAAGCAGATCTGGGACTACATCAACGCCTCGCCAAAGCGCAAGCGCCAGCTGTCGCTGATGATCACCGACTTCGAGTGGCCTCCGCCGTCCAGGCGCGAGGAGCACCCGGCGAACCTCTACTACGCCCCGTGCTCGGCCATGGACTGGAAGTACATGGTCCGCTCCGCCGAGGCGTACGCGAACGGCATGCAGCACATCGACCCGAGCATCCGGCAGAAGCTGCTGGGCATGGTCCTCTGACCCTGCCCTCCAGCCATGGAGGAGACGCCGACCGGCCGAACCGGCCGGCGTCTCCTCCTCCCTCAGACCTACCCGTAACCCTGCCAGGCATCCCGGCGCGCCCACCCAGCGCGCCGCCCGGCGAACCCCACCGAAGGAGGGACCCGCGATGGGCCTCAACAACTTCACGTCGGGCTCCGACGACGACACAAACAGCGGCGGCACGCCTCCGAGCTTCCCGCCCATGGGCGGCATCCCCAGCCAGGGCGGCCAGTCCGACGACGCCGTCAAGGAGCTCCTCGTCGACTACAACGAGAAGTTCAAGAACGCTGACCCGACGATGTTCCGCGACGCGCTCATCGAGCAGGTCCTCTCCGTCCTGATCAGCCGGAACAAGCCGAACGTGCTCCTGAAGGGCTCCGCCGGCGTTGGTAAGACCCGGATCGTCGAGGACATCGCCCGCCGGATCGCCCTGGGCGACACCCTCATCCCGGACCAGCTCAAGGGCTTCACCGTCTACGAGCTGCCCATCACCAACCTCGTCGCCGGCTCCGGCATCGTCGGGCAGCTGGAGGAGAAGGTCCAGACCGTCATCGACTTCGCCTCAGACCCCAAGAACAAGGTCATCCTGTTCATGGACGAGATCCACCAGATCACCGGTGGATCCACCTCCCACACCGACTCAGTGCTGCGAAAGGTCTCGCAGGTGCTCAAGCCTGCCCTGGCCCGCGGCGACATGCGCGTCATCGGTGCCACCACCTCCACCGAGTCCCGGGCCTTCGACGACGACCCTGCCTTCGCGCGGCGCTTCACCCCGCTCATCGTCGACGAACTGACCGTCGAGCAAACCCTCACGGTGCTCGGCAGCGTCCGGCCGGGCCTGGTGGCGCACTACCGCCATCAGATCGCGGTTTCCGACGATGTCCTGGCGGAGACGGTCCGGATCGCGGAGGAGAATTCCCGTGCCGGGCAGCACCGCCCCGACAGCGCCATCACGCTGCTGGACCGGGCGATGGCCGACCGTGTGCTGGAGCAGAAGAAGCTCATCGTCCAGGCCGAGGCAGCCGGAGACACGGCACTCGTGAACACCTTGCGGTCGATCCCGCAGGTGCCGCTGACTACCAAGCGCGTCCTGGACGTGGCCAAGCGTCTGATGACCGGAAACGCCCAGCGCCCGGAGTTCGACGTCGCAACCCTCCGGGCGACCCTGCTGGGCCGCCTGCGCGGACAGGCCGACGTGCTCGAGAAACTTGTGGACCGCCTGGCCCGCGAGGAGCTGGACCTGTTCCCGACGTCGACCCCGACAACCTGGATGCTCGCCGGAGCCTCGGGCGTGGGCAAGACCGAGACCGCGAAGATCATTGCGGAGCAGATGACCGGCACCGAGCCGATCATCCTGAACATGACGGAGTTCCACACTCCCTCGGACACCGCGAAGATCGTCGGGGCACCTCCCGGCTACGTGGGCTCGGACTCCAACCGCGAGCTGCCATTCGACGCGCTCGAGTCCAACCCCCACCGGGTGATCCTGCTCGACGAGTTCGAGAAAGCGGACAAAGCCGTGCAGCGGCTGTTCCTCTCGGCCTTCGACGAGGGCTACATCCGCAACGCCCACGGCAAGGTGCTGGACTTCTCCAAGGCGCTGGTGATCTGCACGACCAACGCCGCGCGGGAAGCCCTGAACCGCAAGCCGGTCGGCTTCGGCTCGGCCCCGCCGGCGGTCTCCCACCGGTCCCTGACCAAGGAGCTGGCTCAGTTCTTCGACGCAGAGCTGCTCGGGCGGTTCTCACTCGTCGTGGGTTTCAACCCGGTCGACGAGCAGGCCTACCGGGAGATCCTCGCGGCGGAGTACAGCCGCCAGCGCGAACGGATCCTGGACGCCAGGCCCCGCCTGGGCCAGACACTGCCCGCGTCGATCCCCGACGACGAGCTGCGTGCCGTCGCCGAGGAGACCTACGTCGATTCCCAGGGTGCGCGTCCGGCCGGCAAGGCTGTGCGCGTGTGGATCGAGGACCGGCTGCTCGCCGCCCAGGCAGCGCCAGTCCCGTCCGCACCACCTGCGGCCGCCGTCTCCGACGAGCCGGAAGCACTGTCCATCGACTGATCCGGCACCACACTGCGTTCGAGCACCCCTGTCCCGGATACCGGGGTGGGGGTGCTCGTGCGTACGCGCATCGCGTTCCACCACAGGAAGTAAGGACGTCACCGCCATGACCATCACGACCACCCACACCACCATCCGTGCAGCACAGCCCGAAGACAGGAGCGAGCAGATCTGCGACGACGCACGGCTGCTGGTCTCCGCCCACTCCGAGGACGCGGCCGACTGCCGTGATCTCGTGCTCATGCTCGGCCTTGTCGAGGTGGACCCCTCGGGGTCCGTCACCAAGGCCAATCCCTGGAACGCCGACTGAAGGTGCTTCCCGCCGGGCCTACCCAAGAGGTGAGCCTGCGATGAACGACCGCGCGCCTGGGTAGCACGCGGTGTCCGGGTCCGCGCGGCTGACGCCGCTGCGCCCGGATTCAGGGGCCTCACGGCCCCTGACGGGTGGGTTGAGAGGAGTGCGGGAGGGCTCGTCGCCAGAGGCGAGCCCTCCCGCTCTCATGCCCGCGCCCGTGACCCAAGCGCTCGTCTAAGAGCATTCGACTGACCATTCATCTCCTGTGAGTATGGTCTATACGGCTCCCATTCGATAAACCCTCTCGACCTGCCTACTGATTCGTTCGAAGAAAGACGACACCATGCCTATCCTGCTTGACGACATCGACCTTTCCGCAGCCGCCGTCGCTGCCCAGAAGACCGTCGACCCGAAGTTCTTCTCCTCTCGTCTGACCGGGTCCGGCAAGAAGACCGGCCTGCTCAACGAGAGCCTGCGGCCGATCAACACTGCGACCAACACCGCCTACGCGGTGGACCGCGACATCGAGGTCAAGCAGAGCTCGACCCACCACGACATCACCACCGCGCTGGTGCCGCTTGCCCCGATCACACGTCGATCCCTGCTCTCGGGCGGCTCGTTCACGCTCCCGGTGCCCCATGTCGACGACCGCTTCGAGCTCGACCTTCCGACGCCGGCCAACTCCTGGGACGTGCACTTCGACATGACCCCCCAGGCCCTGACCGTGTACGAGGACAAGGCTGGCGACAAAATCCGCCGCGACCTGGTGATCCAGTACCGCCTGGAGCTCTACTTCCTCAAGCAGGGCGTGGCTGAGCCCGAGCGCGCCGTCTCGGTGTCCCGCTCCGTCGGCTACGGCAACCACGACGCGGCGGTGTTCCTGCAGTGGGACACCAGCCCTGCCGAGAACGCCCGTGAGTTCATCGAAGATGTGCTCTCGGCCGCAGGGTTGAGTGCCACCAACCTCGACAAGCTCGCCGACTGGATGGACGAGTACCCGATCTACGAGCGCATCACGCGCCTGGCCCGGATCTGGGACTCCGAGGCCATCTCCGACACGGTCTGCCAGTACGTGCAGGACATGCCGGCCAGCCCAACCGAGGAGCAGCTGAACATGCTCGCGGTGCAGCTGCGCTACCTGGAGAACTACAACGTCCCGCTGGAGGCGTACCGCCGGATCCACCAGCAGCTGGACACCACGTTCTCCGCGCCGATCGCGGCGAAGCTGTCCAAGCAGAACCTCAGCCTGCTGATGAACCACACCCTCGACCACCTGGAACGGATGAAGGGCCAGCTCATCACGCCGCCGCAGCCAGCCACGGCGGCGGTGTTCCCGCCGCACCTGTCCAAGCAGCAGCTCGACGCGCTCAGCACGCACGAGCCGCTGGTGATGACGCAGGCCGGCGCGGGCACAGGCAAGTCGACCGTGATCCTCGAGCGCATCAAGTACCTCGAGACCTGCGGGGTGCCCGCCAGCGACATCACCGTCCTGTCGTTCACCAACGCCGCCGCCGACAACATCACCGAGAAGAACCCGAACGTCGGCTCGATGACGATCGCCAAGATGATCATCGACATCTATTCGATGAACCACCCGACCCACAAGGTCTCGGCCATCGACACGATCATCAACTCGATCGACATCTTCTACCCGAACAGCCAGTTCGCGGCGACGTTCCGACACCGCCTGCTGGAGGTCGACCAGAACAAGACCGGCGCGTTCACGGCCCTGAACACCTTCGTCGAGAACCACTTCGACGAGGTGATCGCGCTGCTCGACCGCATCGAGCAGACCTCGCTGGAGCTGCAGATCATCATCTGCTACCAGAAGATCGATGACATGTCCGAGCCTGCCCACGTGCAGAGCAAGTACCTGATCATCGACGAGGTCCAGGACAACTCGGTCTTCGAGTTCATCTACGTGCTGAAGTACATCACCAAGCACGCCCAGTCGCTGTTCATCGTCGGCGACGCCAGCCAGACGCTGTACGAGTTCCGCTCGGCCAACCCGAGGGCGCTCAACACGCTGGAGGGCTCGGGGGTCTTCGCAACCTTCCGGCTCACGACGAATTACCGGAGCAACCAGGAGATTCTCGACTTCGCGAACGTCGTGCTTGGCGGTCTGGAGACCAACCAGTTCGCCAACATCCAGCTGCAGGCCAACTCGCTGGCGGTGCCCACGGCCGACTCCTTCCAGGAGAAGGTCACCCTCAACTACCACGAGGTGGCCCGCCTGACCGGCTTCATCGCCAACGACCTGCAGCCGCTCGTGCGCAACACGGTGATCCCGGAGTACGTTCAGGCCTGCCTGGACCGCGGCGAGCAGGTGGCCTTCCTGGCCTACGCCCGCCGTGAGGTGGCGCTGATCCAGGAAGTGCTCGAGAAGGCCTACCCGAATAAGCACGTGGCCTCGCTCGTCAGCGACCGCGTCTACGCCACGGACATCTTCTCGAAGTACATCAAGTTCTTCTGGAACGACGTCCTGCAGGTGCAGCCGGCCAACGCCTCGTTCGTGGTCTCCCAGGGGATCAAGGACAACATGGGCAAGCTGACGAAGAATGCCGGAAACGTCAACGTCGAGAAGGCAATCCTGCGCACCATCTCCGAGTGGTGGGTCGAGAACAGCGCCGCGATCAACGGCTGGGTGGCCCTGTGCAACCAGGGCAGTCTGCCTGCGAACGTGTTCTTCGACCGGCTCCGCGACAACCTCCTGTCCTTCGAGATCACGCGCAACCAGCAGAAGCTGAACGTGAACAAGCAGAAGAACCAGGAGCGCAAGCGGAAGAACCTCGAGTCCAAGGCCGATCTCGTCGTCTCGACGATCCACGGTGCCAAGGGCCTCGAGTTCGACAACGTCGTCGTCCTCTACAAGGAGGACGCGAAGATGACCCAGGACACCAAGCGGATGTTCTACGTCGCGTTCACGCGCGCCATGAAGAGCCAGTACGTGCTCTCCTACGGCACGGCGAAGAACCCGCCGATCCAGAGCAGCTACGAACAGATCGTCAACGCCCTCACCGAGCGTGACGAGAAGAACGCGCAGCGCGCTGCGGGCATCGACCCGACCCTTCTGGTCGACGACGAGGACGCCGGTACCCCCGGCGACCAGCAGCAGGTCGCAGAAGCCGTCTGACCGACGGCACCGGCGCGGGCGCTCCACCTCCACGAGAGGTCGGAGCGCCCGCGCCTCCTGCTTCCCATCCCATAAACACAGCCAATGCAGCTTCGAAGGAGCACGCCATGACCGCCACTGGAATCCAGGCCGGCTCAGAGGAGCTCGTGCCGGGCCCCGACAGTGCCTACGACCTGGTCATCTGCCACGACGACCGGATCGTCTTCCACGACCACTACCCCTCGCCAGCATTCCGGCTGCGCATGTGCGCGCAGCTGCTGACCGCCTCGGACGTCGTCCTGGGCGCAATCGACGCCTCCGCCGCGAACGAAGTGCACGAGCTGTACCAGTCCAGCTCCGGGCAGTGGGAGAGCGCCCCGGACAGCGTGGTTAACGCCATCGCCAAGCTCTGCCGCCGATGGGGCGTCCAGGTCTACGTGAGCACAACCCGCAAGAAGACCGAGGTTCCCGCCGCGCTCTATTCGGTGATCACCGAGTACGGCCCCGGACAGACCGTCGCCGAGCACTTCACCTCCAGAGAGGCCCGCCGGGCCAGCCTCATCGAGCGTGCCGACATGTTCTTCAGCTCCCGCGGCAGCATCCCCGAGCGGGTGCTGGCCGACGAGCAGCGCCTCGCCGCGCTCGTGGGTGCGTTCCTCATGCCCGCCACCGTGCTCCTCACCGAGGCCGTGCTCGACGAGGCCGACGGCCACTACAAGCCCTCCGGCCGGCCACTGCCGATCCTCTGAGCACCGCCCGAGCGGACGGCCCCGACCACAACCCTGACCAGCAGACCCGGAAGGGACCCGCCATGTCCGCACCTGACACCGTCAAGCCCGAGAACCCGTACGCCCATACGTACGCCGACTTTCTCGCCCAAACCCGGGAGCACGTCCTCGTCGTTCTGCACGACGAGGATCTCTACCGCCACTTCAGGATCCAGGCCCCAGGGACCCGCATGTGGTCCTGGGACGTCACCACCTGGCCCGGCCATATGGCCACCAGCGGCGACATCGCCGACGGCTACATGTTCACCCGAGAACCAGACATGATCGGGTTCTTCGCGTCGGCCGGCAAGAGCGAGGGCTACTACTCCGACGGTGCGCCAAGCATCGACTTCCGCTACTGGGCCGAGAAGCTCTGCGGCGGCCGCTCCCGCGAAGTAAAGCAGTACGACCCAGATCTCTTCATCCAGCTGGTGCGGGAGCACCTCGAAGAAAGCGAGGGACTCGGCACCGAGGCCCAGGAGGTCCACCATCAGCAGTTGGCGCTGCTGGCGCGCCTGCACGAACTGCGCGGCCTTGACGGGGACGCACAGTTGGCGCTCTTCGAGGCCCACTGGAACGCCCAGGAGCACCTCGCGGCCACCGGCACCGTGCTGAACCACGAGCGCCGGAACGCGGCCGCTGCCGCGCGCGCTGCCCTCTGGAGCACCGACGGCATCCCCGACGAGAAGTTCGACCGGCTCACAGAGGAACACAACTGGATGGAGCTCGCCGACATCGAGGTCCCACGACATTCCCCTGCCGAGCGGCGCATGGAAATCATCGAAGACGCCCGCTGGCACGCCGACAGCGAGTCGGAGGCCCACAAATGGCTGGCTGAGCACGAGGACACCGTCGGCTCCGACACCTGGGAGTGGGACCTGCGCGACTGGGACATCCACTTCCTGTTCACCTGCTACTGCGTCGACCTGGCTGTGCGCCTCTACCGCGAGCACGCCGCCGCGAAGACACAGCAATCCGCCGCCTGAGCCGACCCCACCCACATCCCGACCCAAGGAGAACCCATGAGCGCCGATATGCTCACCGCGGCCATCGCCGTCCCGGCCGACCGCACCAAGCCGATCGACTTCGAACGCGGCCGCCTGATGGTCGAGGAGACCGCGGACCCTGAATCGTTCCGGTTCGACGACCCCGAGTCCCAGCTCGAGGAGCTGGTCGAGGACTTCGACCCCGACATGCACCTGGACGCCGAGGGCGAGCCGAGCCCGGAGGTCATCAAACGCGTCGGCCGCAGGGTCATCGACGAGCTCGAAGAGGCGCTGAACTCCAGCGAGACGGACACCATCGAGGTCGCCGGCTACCGGCTGTACCTCTCCGGCGGACTCTCCTCGGGCGATTCCCCCACCGACGCCGCCGACGCGATCTGGCACGCCCACCACCTGCCGGTGACCGTCCTGCTTGCCATGGGATTCATCCCCGACTGCCGCAGGCCGCTGTCCCGGACCAACGGCAACCCCGGACCTGTGACCGACACCGACATCGTCGACGCCATTGCCCTCGGCCTCGGCACCAAGCCGGAGTGGTCCGGTGCCGACGAACTGGAGTGGATCGCCAACGCGATCGGCTCCGTCCGGCCGCACCCGGGAGACCGGGACCCTGCCGAGTACCACGCGGAGTTCACGGAGCAGCACGGCTTCGATCCGGTCGACGACAACTTTCTCATCGGCTATGTCAGCCAGTACGACAACCAGGAAGGCGGGGACTGACCTTGGCCAGCGGTGTTTTCATCCTCTGCGCGTGCTGCGCCCTCAAGCTCGCGAACGACGACGAGTCGGCCTGCCGCGACTACCACGGCCACGACCACGCTCCGCTGCAGGTGCCGGCTGGCACCGCGATCACCCAGGGTCCCCACGAATGGGCGGGCTCTCTCGAACTGACCTGCCATGGCCATGAGAACGGGACCATCCAGCCCCTCGGGGAGTACTGGGTGGCCCAGCCCGGTCCAGCACCGGCCGAAGAAGGAGTGCGATGAGCAGCCGGACGCCAGTGCCCGATGCCCTCTTCGACGCCGATCTCTGCCAGCCTCTCGGCCGCGAGGACTGGGTTGACCGCTTCGACTGGGTGATCATCGACAGGCGCGTCGTGCACGCGCCTGTCACTTGGACATGGACGTGTCCCACATGCGGAGAGTCCGGCGTCATGCCCGATGGTCCCGACCTGCTGGCAGTCCCGCACGGGTCACAGCATGCTGCAGGACTTTTCGGGACGATCGTCCCGCTCGACGTCGAGGCCGAGCGTCCGTCTACTGAATAGCCTCACCGCCCGGAAGGAGGGACCCACCATGACAGAAATCAGCACTGCCACGGCCGCGGTCCTCTCGCCGGCCGTGATCGTCGACATCGACGGGACGGTCGCCACGCACACCCTTCCCGACGGACGCTTCATCAGGGGACACCACGAGTACCGGCTCGTCCCCTGGGACCTGCCCAACCCGCCGGTGATCGAAACCGTGCGCGCCCTGCACGCTGCCGGACTTAAGATCGTGTTCTGCTCCGGCAGGCCGGTCCTGGACGACAACGGCTGGGACGTCGGCCGCGCGACCTACGCCTGGCTCATCGAACATGTGGGGGAGTGGGCTGCCAGCTGCCCTCTGTTCATGCGCGGACAGGGCGACCGCCGGCCGGACGACATCGTCAAGCCCGAGATCTACGAGACCTTTATCCGCGGGCGGTGGGACGTCCTGCTCGCGCTGGATGACCGGCCCAGGGTTATCCGCGCCTGGCAGGCCCTCGGCGTGCCGGTGTTCGACGTCCAGCCCGGCTCGGGCGAGTTCTGATGCATGGCCCGCGCCCTCGACCCGCAGTGGGCCGCAGGGCGCGGGCCTGCTTCTCTTCAACTGCCCCGCTACGCCATTCCCCAGCGACTCAGTGTCCATCAGGAATGGTGGGATATGAGGCACTGGCATCCCATTCGACCACGAATAGACTGGAACCATGACTGACGACAAGACCCCCCAGGCCCCGCGCGAGGGCTCCCTGCCGAAGTTCTCCGTGAACGTCGCCCCGACCCAGAAGATTACCGCCGCCGACCTGGGCACCCTGCTCGAGCGCTTCCGCGCCGGGGATGCCGAGCCCCTGATCTTCGGTGACGGGAACGTCCCCGAGGCCGCCGTAATCCCGTTCGCGGACTTTGTCGACCTGCTCCGGCGGGTCCACGCCGACGAGACTGCCTTCCAGGCCGAGCTTTCCCGCCGCATCCGTGCCTCCGACGCCTCCGAGGAGCCCGGCCTGACCCTCGATGAGCTCGGCGATGAGCTGGGCGAGCCGGCCCGGTCAATGATCCGCAAGGTGCTCGACGATGACTGAGGGGCTGCGGATCAAGGTCCATCTCAGCCCCGGGGCCCGCCAGGACATCGAACGGCTCAACCAGCGCGCCCTGAAGAATCCGCACAGCCGGGACGAGGCGCTCCTTGAGGCCACCATCGTCATGCTCCACCGGCTCAACGGCCGCCGTCACCCGACTAAGCCGCTGGACTACGACTAGGCTTTGCCGACCTCTCCGACTGCGACACAACCTACGTCGGTGCGGACCCCCATGAGAAGCCGCCGCTGCGCATCGTCTCACGCGACGTCAGGCCCGAGCCGCCCGGCGGCATCACCCGGCGCGAGATCGTCGCCATCGGCGCACGCCGCGACAGTAAGGTCTACCGGTCAGCCGGCCAGCGCCTCGGGCGGCCCGTCGGGGTCACCCTCGACCAGCTCGCCGCCCAGCGCCGCGCATCCGCGGCGAAGAACCATGCCCCGCAGGCGGGCAGGGGGCTCGCCACACCCGCACCAGTCGGTGCAGACGTCGAGTTCGACTGACCATTGGGCATCGTTTCTGTTCGTCATTCAGCCTTTCTCATAGAATGGACATGAATGATGATTCGAAGGAGACGGGATGAAGTGATGCACGACTACGACACGGACCACCAGACTTGGGATCCGGCAGTCGCGGAACCACGCCGGGGGATGAGCCCGCGGGCGCAGCTGACAATCCGCCGGAGCCTTGCCCTGGCGATCGCCCTGGGAATGGCCTACGGCATCTTCCATGTGGTCTTCCGCACCGATGTTCTTGCGCCGGTGCTCGCGTACGCCGAACCCGTCAAAGACGGGATCACATGGGTGATCGAGGACCCGAAGCGGGCCTGGCTGGCCTTCGCCGTGCTCGTCATCCCGCACATCGGGCTGTACTACCTGCTGTTCGAGGACCGGAAATGAGGGGACTGGCCATGCTCAGGAACACCAGAACGATCGTGGGGCTGTGCGCGCTCAGCGGAGTCTCGGTCACCGCCGTCATCGGCTGGGCTACCGGCTTCTTCGCCTGGGCCGTGGGCTCCGTCCGTAGCCTGTGGGATGGCTTCATCGCCTTCCTCAACTCGCCGTTCAGCTGGGAGCACCTCGCCGCCGGCGCGGGCGTGCTGCTCATCCCGATCATCATCATCGTCGTGATCTTCGCCATCGCGGATAACTGAGTCGCGCGGCATCTTTTGCAGAACCCGCTCCGGCCGCCGATTCTTGCTTCAGCGGGTACAAATTGGCTGCTTAGGCCCGCGACAGCTCGGAATGCCGCTCGAGGCTGTACCGGATCAAATCCATAGCCGGGGTAAGGGCCCAGACAAGCAGCCTCATGGTCGGCCGGTTTTCCTTGGCGATGACATCATGCGGCAGAGAAGTTGACTGCGCCGGCTTCAGCACGGCATCCGCGGCCCAGCGCCTGCCGTGGGCAAAACCCGAGCACAGCTGCCATACGGACAAGGCGGACGTCCTGGGCACCAGGTCGCGGACCTGCGTGAGTATGTGCGTGCTGCTGGGGAGAATCAACTTTCCAGCGGCCCCGGAGGCATCGAGAATAGCCTGCAGTTGCGCCTTGTCGCTGTCGAAGTCCGGAAGCGTTCCCTGAAGATTCGGATGGCGACGTGCCAGTTCGCTGTACGCAGTCTCGCGGTCTTTGGCTACCTTCAGCGACAGAGACAGCGAACGAACTATCCTGGTCGCCTGTTCTTCTGGCGCTGAAATCCAGGCGGCCTGTGCGGCGCACTCAATGGCTGCCCTGACCAGCGAGAACGGGGCAAGAGTATGTGATGCTCCGGCACCAAGCATGATGCTGTCCAGCGCGTGCAAATGATCGATCGCGCTGACTACCGCATTGGCGATGTTGTGCGACGCCTGGTGGGGTTTGATGAGCCCATCGTCCTGCGCCAGACGGCTTCCGGCTTCCGGGATCCACGCCTCGTGGGAATCCCGGAAGCCCAGCCAGGTCCTCAGCTCCTGAAAATACGAGTCGGCAATCTCGAACTCTTCAGGTTCATCTTCTCGTCGCATGACTCCATTCTTCACATGGCTACATTCTTTATCGCCAGGCACGCTGGAAGCCTTCCGGGAGGGATACTTCCGTCGGCGACAACTCAGGCCTGACCCGCATGAGGCGGACTGAATGCCGGAATGCCTGACCCGACCAGGCTATGTCGGCCGAGACTTCAACCACCAACGGCTCCACCAAAGTCAAGCGAGTGGTGCCGCCCTCCTTGGTGAAGCGGTCCAGCACCCGTTCGCTGATTTCCTCCGGCCATGGATGCCTTCCCCGGGGAGGACGAAGATATGTGGCCAGATCCCTTCCCGCACGAGCCGTCAAGGACGTGGACCGGCCGACAATCCGCAGCCGTCCGTGTACCGGCAAACCCACCACCGCTGCCCGCGGGTGCGCCATGGGACCTATGACCGCCGCAAGAACCACATCAAGGGCGCTTCTGCTCTTGACCTTCAGCCAAATTCGCCGGGGCTCGTACGTCTGCCCTTCACCCTTGATCACAATTCCTTCCACGCCCGTGGCGGTCATGTCACTGAACCATGTGGCCGCCAGGGCCCGGTCGCTGGTCACCGGTGACAGATGCAGTGGCGGAATCCACCCGCGCGCCAGTTCCTCGAGCAGAGCCCGGCGATCCCGGAATTGAAGCCCGCGGGTATCCTGCCCGGCCACTGCCAGGACGTCGAAGGCTATCAGCGAGGCAGGGCTTTTCATCACGAGCTCCGCAAGAGCCGCCTTTGAGCTCACCAGGCGCATCTGCAGCGCATCGAAATCCAGACGGCCGCCGGACCACACCACAACTTCGCCGTCGACAACACAGCCCGGAGGGATCTGCTCACGCACGGAAGCCAACACGTCCGGAAAGTACCTACTCAGATCCTTGCCCTGTCTGCTGTACAGCCACGCCCCATCCGAACCGACCAGGCACACTGCCCGGAAACCGTCGAACTTCATCTCAAAGACTGAGCCGCCGGACAGTGCGTCACCGCGTGGAATCGACTCCACGGCCTTGGCCAAAGCAAGGGCAACAGGAGGATGCAGGGCGGCCGGCAAACCTTCGAACATCGTGGGCACAGCGTAAGCCCAGCGAAGCAGGGGTGGAAACAAGGCTTCCTCCCGGCTGGATGCAGCACCAAGCACCGGGAAGCGTCACAGCAAAGCTGTGACCGGGTCCTTCTTCGATCAGGGAAACCAACCACATTCGAAACAGGAGTCGTCATGTCCACTGAAGCTGTTACAAACCCCGCTGGGTCTGCCGGGACTGCCGATGGCCGGCGCTACAAGGAACCCACCTCACAGCAGATTGAAGATGCAGCGGCCCTGATGTTCCTGGCGGCGACAAGGAAAGCTCTGCGGGACCAGCAGCACATCTGGGATGTCCAACTGGAGTTGGAAGTCTCCTACACCGTACACAACCAGCGCAGGTACTGCGTACACGCCAGCACCCGTACAGGTGAAAGCCTCACGGGCCCACACGGTGTTCTCGTGCATCCGGCCAACGGAACTGCGGAAACGGCTGCCTGGAGCATTGCCGCAGAGGCTCGCAATGCAACGGCAAAACGCCGGCAAAAGGCGGCCATCAAGATTGCGTGACTACTGGCCTTTACCGGGGCGGGGCTTCCGCGCGACCTTCTGGCGTGGCTTGTGTTTTGTCACTGCCGATCTTTAGCCAGAACCAACCGACATACCAAAGAATCGCCGCCAGCCCGATCACAAAGCTGCCAAGCAACACTATCTTGGCCAAGACGTCCAAGCCCTTGGGCTCAAAGGCCATCATGACCAAAGGTACGAGGATCCCCAACGAGAGAACGCCCAGCATCCACATCGCCGCAGCCACACCCACAGGCTTGCCGACGCGGGCCAGCTCTTCATCCAAGCGGTCCCGCTCGGCAACAGCAGCCCGCAGTTGCGTCCGAAGATCGGCCTCAGCGCGGATTTCCTCATCCCGGTGTCGCACTTCGGCTGCGATCGCCCAGCCCGGTCTCAACGCCGATGCCAGATTTGTGTAGTCGAGGAGATCTCTAGATCCAAGAATCGATATTGCGGGAGGATTTGGCAGGAAGGCACGCCGGTGCTTGAATGCCTGTTCATAAATATCCTGGTCGGCGTCCGTGATTTCCAGACCGCGCTCGACGAGATCTGCAAGGTCAAGATTCCTGGTATCGCCTTTTCGGAGCTTCAAGTTGATGGCCTGCACTGCATTTTGCACCCGTTGCCGGAGTGCAACCGCGTATGGTCTGAGCTCTTCCTCTGTTGTTCCCCGTGGCAGGTGGTCCTGGATCAGGGCATCAAGGTCCAGAGCCGGCTCTTCAAGCAGTTTTTCCACTGCCACTCCGTAAAAGCTGCTCTTCGCCCTGTCAAACCGAATCCGCTGCGCGTCTTCCAGATCCGCCTCGATGTGTACGATGCGACCAACTGCCGCATCCACAAGCCTCCGGATTCCCTCCCGTTCGCTGGAGATCGCAACAAGCCGGCTGACAAGAAAACCTCCAATGATGGCGACGAGGACAGCCGACGCCTGGCTGAGGGCGGACAACAAAGTGCTCGGGTCCCAGTCCTGTTCCGCCGACCTGACAATCACGCTAAATGGATCGCATTGCACCACTGACTGGAGCAATGGCACACGGGAGGTACAGGTTAGGAATTCAGACGAGATCACCGAGCGATCATAAGCGACCCCTGACGATGCGCCGTGCACAGGGACCGGTCCTGGCACCTGCAGCCCCTTACTGACAGAAGAACCCCGGTGATGCTTCCGCATCGCCGGGGTTTTTATTTTTTTCTGTCAGCAGCTGCCCGTCGTCTATCCCGCCACCCGGGCAAGGACCTCCTCAGCCTCGTCAAACTCGTCGATCAGCCTCAAGGTCTCCGGGCCACCCAGGTCAGCGTCCGGATCGAGCCGTCGATTGATGCTGCGTGACGCGGAGAACTTCAGCACCGAGTAGTCATCCACGTCCTTCTTGCCGAACCGGACCTTGTGGCCTTTGTGCGTCTGCCGGGCGAAGCGGCCAAAGCCGGTGAGCACGACGGTGTCTCCACGGCGCACGGCGTCGGTGAGCTCCGCGATGAGCGACTCGTACACCTCACTCACCACCCTTATCGGCTGTCCGCTGCGGCCGGCCACCTTCGAGATGAATCCACGCTTGCTGATCCGCGGATGAACCGTCGTCTTCATGCCCACACCTTTGTCCTATCATCCCTCGTCGTCCGCTTCCTGCTTGAAAACCAGTTTATCCGACAGGCCTGTCGAAAAGCGATCCACAGACCTGTCGGTATTCATTCAACTAAAGCTCGATATCCGGATCAATGGACTGGCGGTCGTCCTTGTACTCGTAGTCAACTGACTCAATAATCGACCGAGTCTTCGGATCGCGCCGTGTGCTGACGATCTTGTCGTGGGACTCGTCGAACCGCTGCTGGTCGGCGATCCGGTGGGCCGCGTTGAGCTTGGCGTTGATGTTCTTGTCGCCGAACTCCATCATCGAGCTCACGGAGGACTTCGCACCCTGCTTGGTTGCGTTGACGTTCTTCTTGTTCTGCGCACGCTGCTGCTCCCAGCGACCGCGGTCCTCGGGCGTGACGTACCCGAACATCTGGGCGAGCCGGGAACCGTACCGCTCCTGCTGCTCTACCTGCTGGTCGTCGCTCATGGTCCTGTCTCCTTCTCGTTCGTTTCCGGACTATGCCGGCTGGTAGTCCTCGGCTCCGCGGTCGCGGCTCCACTGGCCCTCCGGCCCCGGCCGGGCCGAGGGGCCGGGCCCCTGTCGGAAGGGCTGGGGCCGCGTGCGCTGCGCCGCCAGGAAAGTAGCGGGATCGTCGACCGCGGCCCGCATCGTGTCCTGCCAGTCCTCGCCGAGGGCCAGCTTGAGCTCGTGCTCAAAATCCGGGTCCTCCTTGTTCAGCTCCTCGATGGCGTCCACGTAGGCGTTCGAGTAGACACGCTGCTGCTCCTCGTCCGAGAGACCATCGATCTCCATGCTTGCGAGCATGCTCTCGGACTGGTCGAGGCGCTGCTGGAGGTCCTCGGGCAGCCCGCGGGTGTCCAGGCCCTGCTTCTTGGCCGCGAAACCGATCATGTAGCCCATGACACTGCCGCCGAGGGCCTGTCCGTCGCCACGCTGGACGCCGTCCAGCATCGCCGCCTTCATGGTTTCCGCCAGCTGGACCTGGTGCTCGTCCGGCTCCATCGGCAGGCGCAGCGTGAACATGCCCTCGTCGGGGATCCGCCGGCCCAGGTGGTCGTCGAACTCCCCGGTCCAGACCTCGCGTACCCTGTCGGTGCCCGCGAGGCGGGCCTCGTGCGGCGAGGCCTTGACGATGCGGCCGTGCGCGACGCCGTTGAACATCAGGCGCAGCTCCGGCTCGGACTCCATCCGCTCGCCGATGATCGTCCGGGCGCGCTTGACCACCTCGGCACGGTCGAGCCCGTCGTCCTCCATCTGCTGGCGCAGGCGCTTGCGCAGGGCCTTGTAGCTGGCGTTGATCTGCTTCGCGTCCTGCTCGGGGTCACGCATCTTCCAGAAGGCGTTCTCCATGAGTGCGACCTCGGTCATGGCCGCCGACTCGGGAGTAAACAACTCACGGTTGCCCCGCTCGCGGCGCTCCAGGTCCTCCAGGCGGGTACGCCAGCGCCGGGAAAGGAAGTCGTCCCTGCTGGTGCCCCACCGCCCGCCCGACTTCCCGGACTGCTTCCCGCCGTCGTCGCCGGCGGCCTCCTGCGCCTCCGGCGCGCCCCCGAACAGATCTCCGACCAGGGCCGCCTGGCGCTCGGCCCTCTCGCCGATGTGCCGGGTCTTCGCGTCGATCCGGTCCTGGACCTTGTCCTTAAACGGCTGCAGGTAGGAGTCCATCTCCTTCCTGAAGTCAGGAGCGAGCATCCGCATTGCCATCATCATGCCGGCGGCCTGGATGACCGAGTTCGGGTTCACGCCGCGGGTGAGCGGACGCAGGCAGCCCTGCATCATCATCTGCATGTAGACCGCGTGCATCGCGTCGAACTCCTTCGTGCGCTCCCCGTCGTTGAAACCGGGCACGAGCAGCTTCGAATCGCGCAGCGTCTGCATGTACGCCTCGCCCGCCAGCCGCGTCTCCGCCCGGAGCTTCAGCAGCCGCTCCCGGTCGTCGAGGCCGTCATCGTCGGCCGCAGCGCGCTCCTGGTCGCGTGCACGCTGGCGCTCCCGCTCCTCGGTCCGCTCCCGCGTCGCGGCCCCGAAGAAGCCGCGGGCACGGTCGCGCAGCCGCTCGCGCTGCCCGCGTGAGGTGTCGTGTCCGCCCTGCGTCTCCGGCTCGTCGACAATCTCCGCGTCGATGATGTCCTCCTCCCCGCCGTCCATCCCGTACACGGCATGGACGTCGCCCAACGGGTCGACAGGCAGTGCCTTGCGCCCCCGGCCCCTGCCGCCCGGACCCATTTCCCGCTCCGTGTCCTGTGTCATGTCAGCCTCCCAGTCCATAGTCGTCGTCACTCTGCTGCTGCCCGGTCTCGTAGCTCGGCGTCCAGGCCGGGTGACGGCCGCCCACGCCGACGGCGTGTGCCGAGCGCCGGCTGGCACCGCGCGCCCTGGCGGCCCCGTCCCCGGTCTGCGCGAGCACGTCACGCTTGAGGACCGAGGCATCCACCGCGGCCTCCGCGGAGTCCAGGCCGTCCAGCCCGTCGAGGCCGTGCGCCGCGAACGCGTCGAGCTCGCGCGCCGCCGCGGCCCGGGCACGGCGGGTGCCCGCTGAGGCGAACTGCTCGTTCTTCTCGCCGTCGAAGACGCTCTCGCGATTCTTCGCAGCCTGCACCAGCGCCTCGAAGTCGCCGCCGTAGGCCATACGGTCCATCACCGTGCCCGCCAGGGACGGGTCCTCCTCGAGGTTGCGCACCAGGCCCGACTTCGGGTCCTCCAGCGCGCGGGCGACACGGGCGACGCAGTCCGGGTTGACCGAAACGTTGAACCCGTCCTTGGCCTCGTAGAACTCAACGAACTGGGCCTCCCACTCCTCGGCCGTGGCCTGGACAGCCTCGCCGTCGGCGAACTCGGGACGCCACTGGCCGGGGCCGGTGTGCTCAAGCTTGCGGCCGCGCCACAGATCGCGCCCGGGACCCTGCAACATCTCGTACTTGTGCCGGGCCTCCGCAGCGTCGTGCTTGGCCTGCAGGATCGACTGGGTCACCGGATAGGTCACCTCAAGCACCGCCTTCAGGTCAGCGCCGCGCAGGGCGCGCACCGCACGCTGGGAGAACGAGCCACCCAGTCCCGTGCCGTGGGCCTTGATCGCCGTGGCGAACATCGAGGCCTCCTGGTCCTCCTGCGTGATGCCCGGCGTACCCTGCTCGTCGCCGAGGTTGCGGGCGTAGTCCCCGAGCTTCTTCTCGCTGCCCTTGGCTCCGGTCTCGACGCAGACTTCGCGCACGCTCTGCAAGTGCGCCTCGCGGCTGCTGAAGGTCAGCGCCGAGCCGAACTCGCCGCGCTGTGCCGAGCGATAGAGATCGCTGAGCTCCTCGACGAGGACCTCGTGGCCGGCGGCAACCTCGTGCGGATCGCTGACGAACCGCAGGCGGTTCGCCTCCTTGACGGCACTCTCAAGACTCTCCGCCAGCTCCGGGTTCTTGGACAGCGCCACCTGGGTGTCCAGCGAGACCTGCATGGCCAGCGGGTGCGAGCCGTCGGCCTTCACCACGCCGGTGTCCAGGAGGTTCGCTCCGACCGAGAGCCTGGCCATCGCCTCGGCCTTGGCGGCCTCGCTGTGCAGCCTCACCACGGCGACCGCATCACCGTCGAAGTCGCCGTCGAAGCACTGGTCCATCACCGGGTTGATCGCCGCGCCGGTGAGCCGGTCGTCGATCGCCACGCGCATGTAGCGCACGCCGGCGTCGCGCAGGACCGGGTCGCGCCAGACCAGCGCGTGATCGCCTTCGGCCAGGCCCAGCTGCTCGGCCTTGACCGAACTCAGAGCGATCTGATCGATGTCCAGCCGAGGGTCGGCGGTCCAGACCATCGTGGCCGAGTCCGACAGGCGCGAGCTCATCAGCCCGGTCTTGAAGATGTTGTTCTTGCCGGTCAGCACGCGGTTCTGCACGTCCGTGGTGATCGCCTCGAAGGCACGCTGTGCCCGCGAGACAGACTCGCTCATGCCCCGGCGCACCTCGGCGCGCTTGTCCGGCGACAGGCCGTGGTCGTCCAGCTGCTCGGCCATGTACCGGTAGCGGCAGGCTTCGACGAAGACGTCCTGGTAGCTGCGCGTGTAGTCGTGCGTGACGGACGTGCCGTCGTCGAACTCCTGGCCGCTGCGCAGGTGCGAAGAGAGCACCGGCAGCTTCCACGAAGTCGCGCTGACCGTCTCGGTCAGCTGACCCGTCGGGTAGGTCAGCGGAAAGGGGATTTCCATGTCGCCGCCGCGATCGCCGATCAGGTCGCCGAAGGACTTGCGCATGGCCGTGGTGTTCAGCCCCGGCGTCGCGCCCTCGCTGCGCGGCTGCGTGCGCATCAGTTCTGGCATCGGGATCAGGCGGCGCTCGGGCCGCTCGTCGACACTCTCGGCTTGGCCCACGACGCGCAGGGTGCCGTCGGCCTCCATGTCCAGTCCCGCCACCAGCAGATACTCGCGCAGGTTCGACTCGGCACCGGAGTTGTGGCCGTAGAACTCGCGCATGATCGCCGGGCAGTCCTGGGACTGCAGCGCCCAGGCCAGCTGCGAGGAGGCCTTGCGCCCCTTGCCGGCGCGCACCTGTTCGTCGTCGTAGATCTTAGTCTTCTCGTCGACAGCCATGTGGGTGACCACGAACCGCATCTCGCCCAACCCTCCGTCGACCGGCCCGGCCTCGGGGCCCTGGACGGCCGGGCGGCGGATGTCGCCCACGGCACCGCCCATCAGCTCGCGCGCCGATCCGGCGTTGCGGCGGGAGATCAGCGAAAACGGGCTCATCACCACGTCGATGCCCGGGTTCTCCCCGAACCAGGCCACCTCCTGCTCCAGGCCCTGGGCACGCGCCTCGTCCGGGTCCATGTGGCGGTCGACCACCAGAGAGACGACACCCTTGTTGCCGTGCAGATCGCTGATCTTGTCGCCCACGACGAGGTCGCGCAGCTGGCCACCGGCCCCGCGGATGCGGTGCCGCTCGGAGAACTCCGTCGACACCACGATCGGGTCGTCGGCCGTCCAGCCGCCGAAGGTCATCAGAGCGGTGCCGGTCGGCTTCGTCACCTCGGAAGACTGCATGATCGTCGAGGCCGTCATCTGCTGCCGGTCGAACGGGTCATAGCGCAGCGTCTCCAGCTCCGGCCGGCTCATCAGCGGGGCGCGGGAGCCGGTCACGGTCTCCGGGTCACCCGGCTCAATCGTGCCGTCGGGGCGCACGGCGGCGTCCTCGGTGAGGTAGCGCACGATGCCCTGGTTGGTCGCGCCGCCGGTCATCACCGGATCGAAGAAGCCGCCGGGAGCCGTCACATGGTTACGGTCGGTTCCCGTGAGCACCGTCATGTTCCGTCCACCGGTGAGCCGCCAGGCGTCGAAGACGTTGTCGTCGGCCGGGTCGGTGCGATCGCGTTCGGCGCGGTACTCGGCGTAGATCGTCGAGCCCTGCTTGATCTCGTTGGAGTAGCGCACGCGCTTGGCCTCGGTCTCGAGGATCGAGGCCGTCCACTCGTCCAGTCGTGCGGTGGCCTTGCCGGTGGCGGGGTCGACCTCATACGTCGTGGCCCGTTCGATGAAGTCAACCGGGTGCTTGGTACCGTAGAGCTGCGAGTACACCGCGTTCAGCGAGGCCGGCTCGCCGGTCCGGCTGCGGCCGGAGACGAGGTCACCGGCAAGCTGGTACTGGATGCGCTCGTGCATCAGCTGTTCGTAGCCGCGCAGCACCGTGCGCTCCTCGACCGACTTGGGGGCCTCGCCCGGGGTCTGGGCCTTGATCCGCGCCTCGTAGCCGGGGACGATCAGCGCGTTCTCGCCACTGGCGAAGCGCGTGACAATTTCCCCATGGCTGCCGACATCGAAGACCTGGCCGATCTCACCGGAGACCGGCGTGGCCTTGCCGTCACGACGCAGCTTTTCGGCGGTCCAGCTGATGACGCCCTGCGCGTCGACCAGGATCTCACCCGGCGTCGCGGCGTTGCGCTCGATGCTCTCCCGGACGGTCTGACCGATCCGACGCATGAACTCCGAGGGATGCTCGGCGATGGGGGCGGCGGTGGCCGCGTGGAAGGAGACGATCCGGTCCTTGAAGCGGGTCGCCTGGAAGCTGGTACCCATGAGCTCGGTGGGAGGCACCCCGCAGCGGCGCAGCGCCGAGGCGAGATTGTCCAGGTTCGACCACTGGCCGGTCGGGCTGGTCATGTACTTGGCGACGCGGGCGGGGTCGAAGCGCTGGTCGAGCCACTCGCCGTCGATCAGGTGCGGCTCGGCATCCCAGGTGCCGACCAGCTCGAACGGAACGTCATCAGCGTGCGCACGGACCTTGTCGGCGGCCGTGCCACCATAGACCAGGTTGCCCAGGTCCGGAAGCTCACCGGCCTGCAGCTCGCCGATCTCCTCCAGGCGCTCCTGGTACATCTCCTCGGTCGCGCCCGGACGCAACAGCTCGCTGCGCGCTCCGGTGAGTACGTCCCAATATGAGCGCTGGATCGCCGCGACCTCGGGGTCAGAGGCATACTCCGGGGGCTCGATCTCGTCGAGCGCGCCCTCGGTGCGCTGCAGCTCAGACTCCGCGCGCAGAATCAGCTCCTCGACGCCCAGGGCGGCGCGCAGGTTCTCCCGCGCGGTGTCCACGGCCTCGCGACCGTAGGCCTCGGCCGGCTCTGCATCCACGAAGAAGGTCGGCAGGGAGCGGTTCTTGGCATCCCGGCGCAGCATGACCTTGGACCCGGGGCGCGGGGCGCTCTCACCGGGGACGATATAGTCCGCGACGACGAACATGCTCTCGCGGTCGACGTGATAGCTGTCCGGCACGTCGATGAGGGAGCGGCCGCGGCCATGCTCGGGGTGGCTGGAGCCGACGACGCCGACCACCGTGCCGGGAAGATCGTCGCGTTCAATGGGCAGGCCTTGGGCGAAACGCAACAGCCGCACGGCGTCCTCGGAGGTCGGGGCGGGCACGGCCATGCCGCCGGGCACCCGGTGATTGGTGCTGTAGCGCAGCACCGTTCCGTTGTCATAGATGCGCGCCCCGGCGTACTCCTCCTGGCGCGTGTCAGTGAGACGGATCTCCATGCCGGTCCCGGAGATCCGGGCCTTGATCTGCCCGGGCTCACGGTCGCGCAGGACCTCGTAGGCCACGCCCTGGGACTTCAGCTCCTCGAGCAGCGCCGCCGAGCGCGCCTCCGCCCGCTGGGACATAAAACGGTTGCGGTCAACGCGGCCGGTCTGCGGGTCGCGTCCGCCGTCGATGACCCACTCGCGGACCTGGTCGTACTCCTGGCGGCTCATCTTGTCCATGAGCGCCGTGAGGCCTGCGGCGTCGTCGTTGGTCATGGCGCGGCCGGCCTCGTACGGCTTACCGTCCTCGTCGAGCCGCCAGAGCGTCATGTTCCCGCGGCGCGGCTCAGACAAGGACTCCACCTCGCCGCCGGCGTTCTTCACGATCGTCTCGTCGGGAATGTACAGCAGCTCGGTACCTGCGCGCTTCACCGTCGCACGCTCGGACCAGGCCGGGTCGTAAGGGCTGATCGGCAGCCGCGCCGAACGCGGGTCAATCTCCGCTCCGACACCCGTGGCACGGGTGAACTCACGCTGCAGCGTCTGGTAGCGCTCGTTGGCGGGGGAGTGGTCGCCGAACTGCGGCTCGTAGTCCGGGACGCGCTCGGAGAAGGCCGTGTCGATCGCAGTCAGACACGCGGTGACGCCGAGTCCGGGATCAGCCAGGGCGGTTCCGCGCTGGCCGAGGATCTGGTCAACCCGTCCGCGGATGGCCTTCGCCTGGGAGATGGGAATGATCTCCCCGCTCTGTTCCCGGGCCTGCTCGACTGCCTTGTAGAAGACGTACTCGTAGAAGTACCGCCTCAGTCCGTGTGCCTTCTTCATTGCTACTCAGCCTCCTGTGGACGCTCGGGGACATAACTATGTATAGATCATACCCCGACGATTCGAATGGAAGCGATAGACGAGTCAGAAACGAGCCAAAAGACGAATGCCGGGACAGTCGAATTGCATCGACTGTCCCGGCACGGAGCGAATAGACCCGCCGGCACTACCCCCGGGACTTCATCTCTACGGCCATGGCCCGGTCGAAAGCCCCGTCGGCCAGGACCTCCCAGCTGGGCAGCGAGGCCAGGTACGTGTAAAAGGCGGCGTGCACCTTGACCGTGGCCAGCGACCGCAGATCCTCCTCGGTCACGTCCTGTTCGGCGAACACGCGCGAGCCCTCGTCGCTGATCTGGCCGTTGATCCTGCGGGCGGCGTCGGTGTAGGCATCGGAACGGACCTGGCTGATGTAGGTCTTTGACCCGTCGGCGCTGCGCAGCTCGCCGTCCCCGCCGACTGAGAAGTGCTCGCGGTCCCGCTGCATCTCCACCAGCGCGGTCTTATACGCCTCACCAATCTCAAGGTCCAGGGCCTTGACCTTCGCCGAGCCGTCGAGATTGATCAGCATCTCCTTGCTGACCGTGCCCTCGGCGTAGACCAGGCGCTTGTGGTCCTTCTGCGTCGCCTGGTGGGCAGCCACGGTCGCGGCCACCTCCACGTCCTCCAGGAACTCCTCGTCGTTGCCCAGCATCATGGCCTCGTAGTCGTCCGGGTCCACGACCACCGGGGCGTTGGGATCGCCACTCTCGTCGGTGAAAACCATCCGCGTGATGACCTCCATGACCTCGTCCGAGTAGACGTCCGGGTCGAGGCGCTCGATGTCGATGTCCTTGTAGTCGTACGTCTCCTGGTAGAGCGTCTTGGCGTCGGCCGCCCTGACCGCCTGGGCCATGCGCTTGTCGAGCATCTTGACGAAGTCCGGCTGATTCATGCGCACGTCGAACTCCATCGCGGAGCTGAGCGTGGGGATCGTCTGCAGCGAGTACTCGTGCCCCGGGTGGGTGATCGTGTTGCCGAGCAGCTTGAATGACATCGGCAGGATCGTCTCGTTGCGGTTCCAGACCGGCGCGTCGCCGGCGCGCAGCACGATCGAGTTGCGCGGCGAGAGGAAGGCGAAATCGTTGTACTTGATCAGCGGCTCCTCCTCCGTCGACCAGGTGCGCGAAATCGCTCCGTCCGTCTTCCCGCCGACCACCTTGTCCAGGTTCTGCGTGATCTGCTTCGAGCTGGCGTGGGTACGGTGAGTCTTGCCGCTCATCTTCTCCAGCGTCTCAATCATCGAGTCGTCGGTCGACTTGAGGAAGACGATGTTGCTGGTGTTTCCCTGCACAATCTTGTCGACCGACTCGCCGTAGACGTCGCGCAGCTGCTGCAGCGTCTGCAGGATAAGCGTGAACTGCTGCTCCTGGCCGAGGCCGATGGAGAGCATGGTCTCGAAGCCGGCGATGCCATTACCGTCGGACTGCAGGTTGCCGAGCTCGTCGAGCATGAACCGGGTGCGGTAGAGCGGCTTCTGGTTCGACTTGGTCATGTACGACTGGTCAAACGAGACGTCCACCAGCTGCTTGACCAGGATCAGGATCAGCTTGGCGTACTTCATCAGGTGTGGGGGAGTGACGAGAAAGACCGCCTTGGGCGACTCCGAGTACCGCGCCATCGTCTGCGTGATCGCGCGCGCCCGGACCTCGACCTCCTCAGGGTGCCCTCCGCCGGAGAAGTCCAGCTTGCGGCTCGGAAAGGTCGTGTCGCCGGGCTGGAACGAGAGGATCTTCCCGTCGCGGGTGCCACCCTCCCGCACCGGCCGCAGCTCGCGCAGCACGCCGTTCTTCACGATCTTCTTGCCGGTGACCGGCTCGACCACGAAGTGCCGGCCGTTGAGGGAGAGCTGGTAGCTCTTGCGGAAGTGGAAGTAGAAAGTGCGCACGAGCATGCCGCTCTGCGGGTTCTTCAGCTCCAGCTTCAGCCAGGCCTCGTCGCCGGGGAAGATTCCCTTGAAGTTGTAGCGCGCCCAGCCCACGCGGCCGACGATCTCCGAGTGCTCGAAGTCCTTGCCAAGGTTCTGGATGAACATCGGGTCCGCGTACGCCGACCAGCTCGCCATCTGGCCGAGCAGGTGGTCGCGCTTCATGAAGTTCGGCGAGAACCGCACGCCCAGCCGCCGCGGGAAGGACAAACCCGCCAGGTCAGTGTTCTGGCTCGGCTTACCCGAGGTCAGGGTCGAGATCGTCGGGTCGGTGAAGAAGCTCATGCCCGTGATCGCGATGCCGTAGACCGAGGACATCATCTTCTCCGCACCGGCCATGGCGACCAGGGCGTTGTGGGCGTTGCCGACGAGCGTGCGCATCGAGTTGCGCGGCAGGGCCTGGGTGGCGTTGAAGTAGAGCGTGAGCAGGTCCTGCTCGGCCTTGCCCTCCCACAGGA
The DNA here is from genome assembly GCF_006964045.1 of Arthrobacter sp. TS-15. Lineage (NCBI taxonomy): Bacteria > Bacillati > Actinomycetota > Actinomycetes > Micrococcales > Micrococcaceae > Arthrobacter > Arthrobacter sp. TS-15. Next base: position 264,845 of record NZ_SDXQ01000031.1, read on the forward strand.
AATCCTTCTCGGCGACCTTGGCCTGCTCCTCGGCCAGGGCGTCCTCGTCCTCTTCGAACTCGCCGTTCTTGATGCGCTTCTCCAGCTCGGCAGCGGGGTTCTTCCACTTCTTCGAGGTCAGCTGCACGAAGAGCTGGTAGCAGTTGTACAGCGTGACCTTTCCCCACATGTCGTCCAGCCGCTGCTCCAGCGTGCCCGGGTCCATGCCGGTGGCTGCTGCGTACTCGCGCAGCTCACGCTCCTCCTCGAGGTAGTAGTCGATGAGACCGTAGGCGGCCCGTTTGAAGGCGTTGTTCGCCGCGTTCGGCCAGACCGGGTCCTCACCGCCGTCCAGCGGGAAGAAAACCTCGCCAATGTTCTCGATGTAGAGCGCGCACTTGGTCGAGTCGCCCTCGCGGGCGGCGTCGGCGGCCATGCCCAGCGGGTTGTAGATGTCGGTCTTCATCGCGTTGATCAGGTTGAACTGCACCGGCTCGAAGCCGCGCGTGACCAGCGGGATGTAGTTCTTGACGAGCAGCTCGCCCTTGGGGTCGTTGATGACCATGTTCGAGGGCTTCTTCTCCCTCGACCACATGTCGATCATCGGCTCGATGTAGGTCTGGCCCTTGCCCGCCCGGGTGATGGCCAGCACCATCGTGTTCACGGGAGCAGTGTCGACGATGTAGGCACCGGCAGGGCGCTGGACTTCGTACGCCGGGAACTCCCAGTCATCGGTGATCAGGTCAGACACCGTACGGTAGGGCCCGAGCTTGTCACGGTTCGCGCCCTGGAGCTTCCCAGGGTCCTTCGCCTCTTTGGCCTTGCGCCGGCTCTCCTCGGTCGGCGGGTTGTACGGGATCACCGTTGCGTCATACTTCCGGCGCAGCCGCTTGTCCCGGGGCAGGCCCGAGGCGTCGAAGAGCGCCTGGCCGAACTCCTCGTCGATCAGCGGCAGGGTCTCGACCAGCGGCTCGCCGTCGTCGCCGTCCATGACCTCACCCTTGTAGTAGACGATGTTGCCGTCCTGGTCAATCACGTCGGACTCTGCGCGCCGGGAGACCTTGACCGTGCCCAGCCCCTTCTTGCTGAGCATCATGTGACTGATCATCGAGCTGACCTGCACCCCCGAGTGCGCACCGGCGTCCGGGAACCAGTCGTAGTTCTGCTGGACCTCCTCCGGCAGCGCGATGTGCTGGTCGTTGCGGTGGTCGTTGATGTCCGTGTGGTCGACCGTCGCGTTGTGCTTGGCGACCTGGCGTCCGGTCCAGGTGGAGATCACGATCATGACCAGCGCGCCCGATCCCAGCGTCAGGAAGAGCTTGAACCCGGTGACGGACCCCAGCTGCCCGCCGACGTTCGTCGCCGCGGGCGTAGCCCCCTGGTCAACCTTCGGGGCGTCCTGGGCGGCGCTGCCTGCGTGGGTCCACCACGCTGGCACCGGGACGTCCTTGAGATCCGGGTAGCACTTCGAGCCGATCTCGGGGTTACCCTTCTCGTTGACGGCGCGGTAGCACGTCATCGGGGCCCCGCCCTGGCCTGTCGTCGTGTCCTCCACGTAGTACGAGTCCGGCTTTCCGCTGCTGTTTCCGCCCAGGCCACCGCCCATCGTCGCCCCGAGCGTGAGCACTGCCGTAGCAATGACCGAGTACAGCACCCACGCCACGATCGCGACCAACAGGCCAGCGACGCCGGCGAGCACGAGGCCCGACGTGTTCGACTTCTTGCTCAGCCGCTCGCCGCGGTCCAGCTGCTGGTCTTCATAGACGTCCCGGTTCGTCAGCGTCTCCTCCGGCCGACGCGCCGAGATCTTCTCCCAGCCGCTGGCCTTGGGCCGTGCCGCCCTGCGCTTGCTGCCTGCCATGGTTCTCCCTGCCTGTTTCCGCGTGTGTCTGTGTGTCCTGCGCCTGTTGTGATCCCGGAAGACGCCGACGGCGCACGGGGTGCGAGCCCCATGCGCCGTCAGACTCGTCGATCTCCGAGTCGGATCAGCCGCCCATGGCTGCCCCGCCGATGAAGCCGGCGACGCCGCCGAGCACGGGCAGCGCGACGATCAGGGCGATGAGCATCTTGTTGTAGCGGCTCTGGATCTCCGAAGCCCTTGCCAGCTCGCTGGCGTAGGACTCCTTGTCCGCAGCCATCTCCTCCAGCCGTGCCTCGTAACGGCGCTTGACCGAGTCCTCGACAACCTCCATCTGCTGCAGCAGGTCCGTGTTCCGCTGCGTGGCCGAGTCGGTCTTCTCCTTCTCGAGGGACAGGCTGTGCTGCCATTCCGTCTCGCGGGCCTGCATCTGGGTGATCGCGTCCTTGCGGTTGCGGTCGAGCTCGTCCTCCATCCGGCGGATGCGGTCGGCGTGCTCGTTGCGGATCGACTCCAGCAGCGCCTCCTGCTCGCGGCGCAGGACGCCGATCTCGTCGGTGGTGCGCTGGTGCTCTGCCAGAGCCTCGGCCTGGGCGATGTCCGCCTTGCGGTTGTCGTCGACGATCCGCTGGATCTCGGCCTTCCACTGCCCCAGACGCTGCTCCTCGGCCTCGAGGTAGGCCTTCTGCTTCTCGGCCAGGACCTCGAAGATCCGCGTAGTGCCGACCTGCATCTTCAGGGCGGCGTCGGAGCGGCGCACGCGCAGGATCTCCTGGCGGTCGTGCGAGTAGGAGTTCTCGAGCACCCGCTCGATCTCGGCGACGGCGTCGGCCTGCTCGCGCTCCATGCGGGAGCGGTTGCGCTCCTTGTACTGGATCTCCGCCTGGAGGGCGGCCTGCTCGGCGAGCTTCTTCGCCTGGGCCTCGTAGTCCTGGACGATCTCGGCCTTACGGGTGCGGATCCGCTGTTCCTTCTCGGACTCCCGCTCGCGGTGCGCCGCCTCGGTGCCGTCCTTGAGTGCCTTATAGCGCGAGCCCTCGCGGTCGGTGGCCACGTCACGGATGACCTGCTCGACGTGGGCCGACATGAGGTTCACGTACAGCGTGCGCAGTTCGTCCTCGTGCGCCCACCGCAGCTGGGCAAGGTCGGCATTGGCCTGCCGGTTGAGCTGGGCGACCTGGTCGCCGAGCCATTCGGTCGCACCCTGCGGCACCTCGATCTGCACGACCGGCGCGCCGATGGCGAAGGTCGCATTGAACTCGTCCAGGCGCACGTCGAGGTCCAGGTCCTCGGAGAGGAAGCGGCGGGCGATGACCTCGCGCACCTGCTCCTGGTTCTCCAGCAGGACGGCTTCCTCCTCGGCCGGGGCGTACGTCATATCGTCGGCGGTCACAGGACCGGACTCCTCGAAGCCGGCCGTGCCGTCGAAGCCGGGCTCCGGCTCCACCGCAACCGGGGCCGCGTCCTCGTATCCGAAGCCGACGGCTTCGTCGTCGAACACGGGCTCATCGCCCGCAGCGTCGAAGACCGGCTCGTCACCGGCACCCTCGCCCCCGCCGGGAATCGAGTCGAAGATCGGGTCACCTTCGTCGCCGGTGTCCACGGCAGCAACAGCGTCCGCGTCCACCGCGGGAAGGGTCCCGGGCTCGTCGGTGGTGACGCCGCTGTGCTCGCGCCAGGCCTGCGCTCCGACAGCCTCCTCGAGGCTCAGCGTGCCGGAAGCGACCTCCTGGGCCTGCTTGAACGTGGCCTCGGCGACCAGGTCCACCAGCAGCTCGCCGCTGGGCTTCTGCCAGACGACCGCCCAGGAGTACTCCGCGCCAGCCAGGAGCGAGTACTCCTCCATGCGCGCAAGCGTCTCCGTGTTGGGGATGATGCCGAAGACCTCTTCGCCCAGCATCTCTGCCGTGGCGACGGTCCTGATCTGGTCGGAGTCAATGAGCTCGATGAGCGAGCCCTTCGCCTCGTCGCGGCCGTGCCGCTTGCTCAGCCCGCCGATGGACTCGGCGGCCAGCACGAGCATGACCCACGCCGTGCCGCTGGGGAAGACGAACTTCGCGTTCGACCGCAGCAGGTCGACTGCTGCGGGGATCGCCGTCTCCCTGACCACGGACGAGAGCAGCTCGTCAGGCTTCTTCTTCCGATCCTTGTTCCGGCTTCCCGCAGCCGTGCCCAGAATGCCCATTGGTGTCGATCCCTTCGATGATGAAACGCAGTTCGCCTGGTATATGAGTATCCTATCGCCTATGAGTCGATAGGTGCAATGATAGGCAATTCAACACGACGCCGAATGGCCCGCAATGACCGCTGGCGCAGATCAGCGCACGGCGCTCACCTCGATGCACGCATCGGAGGTGAGCATGTCCTTGTGATCGCTCGCCAACTCGCCGACGACGTCGATCCGGATCCGCCGCTCAGAGGGATGCTCGTTGATGAACGTCGCCACTCCGGTGGTGACCTCGTCGGTCATCTTCGCCACCGCGCCACGGGCACCGCCGGCATTGGAGTCGGTATCGCCCTTGTCGTCGATGAGGTACTGCAGGACCCTCTGGTCGATGTCCACCCGCACGTTGTGCTTGATGAGGACCTCCTGCACCATGTGGCGCAGCTTGTTGCGCACGATCTTGCGCTGCGTGTCCTCGGAGAGCGGCTGGAACGGGACGATGGCGTCGATACGGCCCAACAGCTCGGGCGGGAAGCGGTTATCCGCCGAGGTCTCGGTGATCGAGCGGCGGATGAGCTTGTCGTACTTCAGCAGCTGCTCGCCCGAGCCCGTGTCGTCGGCCGCATACTGCGCGATGGTCTTGTAAATCTCCGAGCCTGCGTTCGTCGTCATGACGATGTAGGTGTTCAGGAAGCTGACCTCGCGGTTGTTGTCGTCGGAGAGCCGGCCGTCGTCGAGCACCTGCAGCAGCAGACGGGTGACCATCGCCGAGGCCTTCTCGACCTCGTCGAACAGCAGTACGGCGTGCGAGAGGTCCCAGACCCGCTTCGTCAGCTCGGAGCGAAACAGGTCCATCGAGGAGTCCTGGGCGTACTCGGACATGTCGAATCGGATCAGGTGGCGCTGGTCGTCACCGAAGAGCAGCCGTGCCAGCTGCTTGGCAAGCTCGGTCTTACCCACGCCGGTCGACCCCGTGAACAGCAGCGAGGCCTCCGGCCGGCCCTTGTCGTTCAGGTCCGCGACCGACAGCTGCAGCCGCCGCGCGACCGCACGCGTGGCCAGGTCCTGGCTGAACACCTTCGAGTCCAGCTGCTCCTTGATCTTCGCGCCGTCGACCTTGAAGGCAACGTTGACGCCCAGAGACTCCTGGAGCACGTCCGAGAGCAGATCGCGGTCCAGCGCCCGCTTGGTGAGGCGGTGCCAGCCAACCATGCTGTCCAGCACCAGGATCGACTTGCGCGGCTGCGAGCTCGCCGGCATGTAGCGCTCGGTGTACTCATAGATCTGCCGGTAGATGTGGTCGTCGTAGAACTGGTCGGCGACGTCGTAGTGCTCGGCCATGCCCTGCAGAATCCGGATCGTCGTCTCCTGGTCCGGCGGCGTCAGGTTGATGCGCTGCAGCCGTTCAACCAGCGGCTGATTCGGTGCAATGTGCCTGTGGAACTCGTCATAGGTCGTCGCGGCGATGATTCGGATGCCGCGTGCCCCGGAGGCGGCCAGCACCGGCTTGACCGCCTCAACCGCAGCATCGGAAAGCTGGATGATCTGGTGGAACTCGTCGATGAACAGGACCAGCTCCTGCTTCTCGTCCGCCACGAAGTGCTCGGCCTCGTCGAAGAAGCCCTTGAGCATGGCGGCCATGCGGTCCGAGTCACCGGCCTCGGAGATCATCCGGGACGGATCGACCTCGAGATAGAGCCGCTCGGCGTCAGCGGCCATCGTGGCCTGGACGAGAGCGGTCTTACCCGTACCTGCCTCGGCCAGGAGCAGGGCGTTGCACAGCTCTGGCCTGCTCATCGAGGCCAGCAGCTGGAGCTTCTCGTGCTCGCGGCCGACGATCTCGCGCTCGGCCCTCTTGAGCGGGTCCGACAGCTTCGACAGGAGCGGATAGCCCTCATTCAGGTGCACTTCATGGAACATGCCGTGGAAGACCTCTCGCCAAGACTTGAATTCATCTGATAGATCAGTCGAAAGTCTATCATGACACCATTCGGCTAGACTGTGATAGGACAGTGAAAGGCCCCCGGACTCATATCCGGGGGCCTCCTGGCCATTCACTCCGTAGGGGTGCTGTCACAGCCCCTGCTGGCGGTCCTCCTGGGACGAAGCCCCACCCTGCTCGAACTGGTAGTCGTACCGCTCGCTCAGCGGCCTGCTGGACTCCCGGTCGCACCGTGCCCGCTCGTTCGCCTCGCGCTGCTGACGCATCGAGGCACCCACGCGGTCGACCAGGGCGCGCCCGGCCTCCGCCCACATGTCCATGCCCTCGTCCGGGGCCGTGATCTCGTCCAGGCCCAGCTCCAGCAGGCTCGTGCCGCTCAGTGGGCTGGGATCGTTCGTCGCCATAGCCTTCTCCTCCTCCGTGCCTGTCTCAGGCCCCGCGCTGCTGCTCGGTGCCCTCGGGCTCGCCCTGGCCCTCGAACTGATAGTCGTACCTCTCGCTGACCGGCTTCCGTCCCTGCGGCGAGGTGCCCGGCAGCTGCTCCTGAGCACCACGGCCGACAACCGAGCCCATCCGCCCGACCAGGTCCGCCCCGGCAGCGGAGCCCTGGGGGGCCTTCTGTCCGCCATGTCCGGCCAGCTCCGTGTGCAGCCCGCGGGCTGCACCCACGGCAGCTCCCCTGGCGGCGCTGGCGGCGACGCCCCTGGTCGATGCACCAGACTGCTGGGCACGTTGGGCGTGGGCCGCGGCATCCTGCATGGCCTCGGTGCCGAGCCGCCTGGCTCCCTCGCGGCGGCCCCCGGACTGCACGGCCTGTCCGACCTTCGACCCGGCGGCCCGCTGGGTGAGCGGGACCTTCACCGGACCCTGAACCGTGCCGCCGGCATGGGCCTGCTTCGCCTGGGGCTGCTCCTGCCGGGCCGATTCCGGCTTCGGCACATCCGCTGAAGTGATCATCCCCGGTGCCGGCTCAGCCTGCGGGCGCGGCCGCCGCTCGACCATGTTGGGGTTGAACCTCGAGCCCGGCTGGCCGGGAGCGGGGGAGGAGGGCACGCTGTATCGGGGACCCCGCACCGCGCCGAGGCCCGCCTGCGAGCTCGGGCCCCGCTGCACTCCGGTATCGGGGGTGGCCCCGCGGATCGCCGCCAGCTGCTCGGGCGTGTACGACGTCGGGCGCTGGCCGTGCTCCGGTCGGCCCTGGGAACCTTTACTGAGATCTGCCATGATGATTCGTTCCTCTCTATGCGAAAGGCCCCCGGAGAGGTCTCTCCGGGGGCCTTTCAATGAGTTCTGCTGAGCCGTGGATCGGTGTCAGCCGACCGCGGGGGCCTCGGCCTCGACGACCTGCTCGGCCTGGGCGGTCTGCTCCGGACCGGCCTGGCTCTGCTTGGCAGCCGCCTGGGCCTCCTTGGCCGCCTTCATGGAGGCGAACTGGTTGTCCAGGGTCTTGGCGTCGACCTTGAAGTCGCTGGCCTCCACGGACTTGGTGTTGACCACCAGACCGGTGCCGCGCGAGGCCGGCATCACGTTGCCCTTGAAGCCGTAGACGGTGCCGACCTTCTCGCCGTCCTTGTTGAGCAGCGGCTCCGTATTCGGGCCCGCGGCCTTGACGATCTCCTCCAGCTGGCCCACCGAGTAGGGGGCGGTGTTGGCGAAGCGCTCCTTGCCGTCCGGGCCCTTCACGCGCTCGGACTTCAGGTGCAGGTTGCTCTGCTCCGGTCCGCGCGAGTCGCGGGCGTCGACCTGGATGTCGGCGTAGTGCGACTTGCCGTCCTTGGTCGCGCCGTTGTCATAGACCTTGGCGATGAGGTTGACCCCGGTCATTGCGCCCTTGCCCTTGAGAAGTGCCATGATCTCGTCCTTTCGTCGTTCCGTCCGCCACTCGGCAGAACGGCCTTGATCATTCACGTCGTCCGAGCAAAGCCCCGAAGTGCCTGCCGAACTGCTCTATACACTAATACTCCTATAGATAATTCCGCAACCATTCGAATGATCTTTCAACTCGTGTCCCTACTCGTGCTGGATGCCGTCGGGCCGCCCTGCCGGCTCCTGCTCGGGGCCGGGGAGGACATCGGCACCAGCCACCGCGGCGTCGACCCGCTGCTGGACGCGCACCACCAGGCCGGCGTCCAGCGAGGAGGCCTTCGACCGGCGCATCCGGGCCGCCTGTTCCTGCTCTTCGCGCAGCGCCGCGATCCTCGAACGCAGAACCGGCCGCGTGGAGCCGTCCTCCACCGGAACCAGTTCCCGCGAGACCCGGGTCATCGCGGCGATGTCGTCGACCGGGAGGTCGGCGATCGCCTCGGACTGGCCTGACTGGTCGAGGTACTCCATGGCCGCCAGCAGCAGCCGGCGGCGTTCGGCCGCGGCTGCGGTGAACTCCCGCCGGGCCCGCTCGCCGATCTCGACATCGGCCACGAAGTCATAGCCCAGGTGATGCAGGTCCAGTGCCTTGACCTCGTCGAAGGGGTGTACGGTCCCGGTCTCGATCGACAGCTGGGTGGAGAGCGCCGTATCCCCGCCGGCGACGGCGCTGCGCTGGTCAGCAGGACCGGCGACGAGCACCAGCCCCGAGTCGGCCAGGTCGGTGCGCAGCTCCTGGAGCCGTTCGTCGTAGACCTGCTTCATCGTCTCGATGCGCGCGTCCAGCACCGCCCGTCCGGCCTTGCCCGCGGTCAGGTGCCGTCCGCCGGGCTGGCCGTAGATTTCGCGGCCCATCTCCTCGGCCTGGTCGGCGTCCTTCATCCGCTGCAGCGAGGCGTCCTGGCGCAGCGCCATCAGCGAGAGCAGGCGCTGGCCGTACGCGGCGACCTCCTGCTGCTGGGCGTACCACTGGCTGGCGTCGCCGACAAACGGCAGGAAGTGCTGGTACTTGCTCATCACCCGCCGGTGCCAGTCCTCTTCGTAGCGGTAGAAGTCGTAGAGCGGCCGGGAGTCCTCTACGGCCACTTCAGCCTTCTCGGCACGCTCCCATTGCCGTGCCAGGTCCCGGTAGGCGCTGGCTTTGGACTTGTGATGCTGCAGGCGGGAGGCATAGCTGCGCAGCCGGAAGCCGAAGGAGACGACATCGTCCTCCGAGCTGCCGTGCTGCTGCTGGCGCTCTGCGGCCAGGGCGGCCATCTCGGCGTAGTCCATACCCATCACCTCAAGCATCGGCGTACGCACCCGCAGCTCCTCCTCGGGCAGGGCGCGCAGCATCTGGTAGACGCCGTTGACCGCCCGCTCGGTGATCTGGCTGCGACCCGCGTCGACCAGGCGCTGCCACGCGTCGGTGGGCAGGCCCTCGGCCTTGCGGCGCTGATTGGCGTACTCCACGACCCTCTCCATTGCCGCCGGCAGCGGAGAGCCCGGCCGCTCCAGCTGCTCGGCCACCAGCTCGGAGACCAGACGGTTGGCTTTGCGCATCCGCAGATCGTTGGTTCCGGCGCGCCACAGCGAGCGGTCGGCGGGCAGGCAGGCCAGCAGGAACTGGGGGAGGGCCTCTGAGCGCATGCGCTCGTGTGCCCAGCGCTTGATGAAGGTCGTCACGTTCCTGCGCTCGTAACCGACGGCGCTGGACAGGTGCGCGACGGCCTGCTTCTCGTCCAGCCAGGCGTCCACGCCGCGCCGCAACCGGGACTTGTGCCGGTCCAGAAGCTTGCCCCGCTGGGTGCCGTCCTTAGCCAGGTGGCCGTGTCCGGCGTCGACCATCGCCAGGTGGCAGTGGACGTGCTCGGTGTCGACCTGGATCACGCCGACGTAGCGCAGGTCGTCGAAACCGCTCGTGCCCGAGCTCATCCGCTCCAACCCGTGCATGATCGCCATCCGCAGCTTCATCTGGTCGATGTGGCCGCGGTAGTCCCCGCGGCCTTCGCAGTGAAAGTCCTCGCCGACGATGCGGTGCCGTTTCAGGTATTCCTCATCGAAGGAGAGCACGGTCTTCAGCACCGTCTTGCCGCTCTCGAAGTGTTTCTGGATGTCCCGGGATGCAGCCCGCAGCTGCTCGTCGGAGAGCGACACTGAGCCGTAGCCGAAGGCCACGCCGCCATCGCCCTGGGCCTGGCGCATTATCGTCTTGGCCTCGACCCTGCTCGTCCCGGCGCGCTCGACCGCGCAATCGCGGGCCATGTAGCGCAGGATGAAGTCGTCCGTGCGCAGCCGCTGGATCGGCGCGAGCGACTCAGTCGCCTGCTCGCGCGCCATGTACCGGGTGACGTAGTCGCCGGGGGTGCCGCCCCGGGACCCCTTGCCGCCGGGCAGCGGCACACTGAACTCGTTGACGATGACCACTGACTGCTTCAGGCCCATCCCGCCTCATCCCTCCGTCGTGTGAATGCACAGAACCCCGGCCGCTGTCCTCCAGCGACCGGGGCCCGTCCTGACTGCTCTGCCCGCCTCGGCCTCAGTGGCCCAGGCCGTGCCCGTCTTCCTCGCCGAAGTCGAGGTCGGCGGCGCGGCGGGAGGCCTCGCGCTTGCGCTCCTCGAGCGTCGGCGCGGGCACCTCCTGCCCGGTGGCCTCCTCATCCAGACCAAAGTCCAGATCGTGGGTCGCGCCGGCATCCGGCTCCGCGTCCGCAGGGACGGCAGCATCCTCCGGTCCGTCCAGGTGCAGGGCCGGGGCCACACGCTGGTGATACAGGTGCTCGGGCGTGCCCTCAGTGCGCTCCAGCTCAGCCTGATACCGCTCGCGCTCCGCGGTGATCTCGGCCTCGACCGCCAGCAACTGCGCGGTGACGCCCTCGGCAGCCGGCTGCTGCGCCTCCGGCCGCTGGAGGTTCTCCGCCTGCGCGACCAAGTCGAGCTCGTCCTCGCTGAACAGCGAGTTGATCGCGTCGGAGCGGGCCCGCAGGCCCCGCTGGTCGACGACGGACTCAACCAGACCATGACCATCCTTGGAGCGATCAGCGAAGTAGGCCGCCAGGTCGTACTCGGTGGAGGCCAGGTCGATCTCGAGATCGGCGATGCGGTGCACGTTCATAGAGACCACGGGGGCATCGGCCTGGTCCCCGGACGGGGTGAGCACGAGGGCATCCACCCTGGCGGGCAGCTCCCACTCGATCCCCGTGAGCTGGTCGGGCACGGTGAACGAAGGGCTGAAGTAGCCCTTGGCCGCCAGTGCGACCAGCTGCTCGTCGTCGAACTCGTAGAAGGCGTCGACCTTCTCGCCCTGGCCGTGCGAGTAGGTCACCTGGGTGATCCCGTACGGAAGCGGCTCGGCGGGAGTGATCGAGCGCAGCTCGCCCACGACGTGCAGATAGGGCCGGTAGTTCTCCTCCTTGCCGCGGTGCTTGAGCTCGACAGAGTCGACCAGCACCCCGATCTGGGCATCGAGGCCGTCGTAGCGGTGCGCCTGCACGCCACGCTCCCGCAGGGCCCGGTCGGCCCACACGTCATTCATCATCAGTCCAGCAGTGCGCATCAGTTGCTCCTCTTCCGGTTGGTCTTCTGGCTCGGGCGGGTGGTCCTGGGGGCGGCGGTGGCC